>JAFXDI010000018.1 GCA_017521245.1 Bacteroidales bacterium | reverse complement strand
TTTCTCTAATACCCACCATATACGGCTATTTCTGCCGAAATTAGAAATATGGCGGGATAACACAAAAATGGTATAAGTACCAACCACTTATCATATTTTGCCCTCATTCTGCCATTTTTACGCAAGTTCTTCGTATCTTTGAGGTATAATTATGCTTATAATATATGAAAAGAGGTATTATCTTGTTATTTATTCTACTATTTACAACAACTTTATATGCCGCAAAAGTTGATACTATTGCAGTACATAGCAATAGTATGAATAGAGATTTAAAGTGTGTTGTTATAACTCCTAATGATGAAAGTAAAAATTATCCTACTGTGTATCTACTTCATGGTCATGGTGGATATTATGGTTCATGGTTAAAGATTAAGCCCGAACTTAAAGAGTATAGCGACAAGTACGAAATGATATTTGTATGCCCCGATGGAGAGAAAAGTTGGTACTGGGATAGTACAATATGCGACACTATAAAATTTGAAACATATATAACAAAAGAGCTTATTCCCTACATTGATAATAACTACCCCACCCTAAAAAGCAGAGAATCAAGAGCAATTACTGGACTAAGTATGGGTGGACAAGGTGCAATGTATCTTGCAATACGTCATCTTGATATATTTGGTATTGCAGGCTCTACAAGCGGAGGCGTAGATATTAGAGAATTTCCGGAGAGTTGGAATATGAAAGAGTTATTGGGAGAAAAACGAAAAAACAAGAAGATATGGAACGAGTTTTCAATCTATAACCAGATTGAAAACTTAAACATCGGAGATTTAAAAATAATTATTGATTGCGGTACAGAGGACTTCTTTTATAATGTAAATAATAATCTTCATAAAAAATTATTGAAGAGAGGAATTAAACACGACTATACTGTTCGTCCGGGTACTCACAATCTTGAGTATTGGAATAGTTCTATTGAATATCAACTACTCTTCTTTAAAAATAACTTGCTATATCACGAATTAGTATATTAGTGTTAAATTGAAAAAAGTAGTTCTCATATTCATTGTCCTGTTTGCAGTATTTACAAAAAGTACAGCACAAGATAGTTTTACCATTAATATGGGAGCTGGTATTGTGAGTAAATATGTTATAAGAGGAGTTGAATATGGTAAAGGCTCGTTTCAACCCGATATTACTTTCTCGTATAAAGGAGCATTTTTAAATGGTTGGGCATATATTCCTTTTGACAACAACAACTTTAAAGAATTGGATTTAACATTAGGATACTACAATAGGGGTTTTATATTTTCAGTGGTTGATTACATATCATTCTATCCCAAGAATATGGTTGAAGATAACAGTTTTACAAACTTCAATGATAATCATCAAATTGAGATTCACGCAGGATATAGTCGCAAATTCTTTGCTTTTAAGTGGTTTACAACCATTGCCGGATATGACGGAGTAAATAGTAAAGGAGAGAGAGCATACACTTCATATATGAGCGTGGGAGTACCAATAACCCTACCAAAGTTTGATATAGCGTTTGAGATTGGAGCAACCCCCTACTCTACTTCATCATTTAAGACCAATAAATTTGCAGTTGTAGATTTAAATATGAAAATCTCAAAAGATATATTTATAAACAAATATTTGTCAATACCCATATTTGCACAAATTGGAGTAAACCCGCACTATAAAGATCCTTACTTAGTTCTTGGAGTAAGATTATCTTGCAATCCTTTGAGTAAATAATGTATAAGCCTATTAAGGTCTAAGAGGATATAAACTTTTATAACACAATAAAGCCCCAAGTTTGGGGCTTTATTCGTATTTATTGTTTTTGTAGTTTGATAATTAATTTCTAATTACTCATTCCTAATTGAAATTAATTATCCGCATTTTGAGTATCCGCAAGTTGGACAACGTAAACAGCCTTCTTGGTAGATTAGTGTCTCGCCACATTTTGGACATGTTTGTCCTGTTGCTTTTGTTCCACTGGGGATGTATTTCTTTAAAGCACGTTCTACTCCGTTTTTCCATGTGTTGATTGACTCGCTATCAAGTTGCAAACTTGCTACCAACTTCATTACTTTGTCAATTGGCATTCCGTAGCGTAATACTCCTGAGATTAGTTTTGCATAGTTCCAATACTCGGGATCGAACTTCTCTGATAGTCCTTCTACGGTTGTTTTGTATCCGCGTTTGTTACGGAATTGGAAGTCGTAGTGTTTGTTTCCGTCTGCATCGGTTACTTTGATGATTTTTCCGTTCTCTACGCTCTTTGGAATCAATAGTCCTTCTTCATCATCGGCAAGTCCTGTAAAGATTTCGTATGGACGTCCGTTTTGTAATCCAATGAATGCAATCCATTTTTCACGGTTGTTTTGGAAGCGTACTACATCGGCATCCAACTCGGCTGGACGTACTAAATCGTGGTGTACTACTTCTTGTTCGCATGGGCATGGTGTTTTTTTGTCGTCCATTGAGATTAGGACTCCTGCACGTGAGCCATCGCGATAAACTGTACATCCTTTACATCCTGATTTCCAAGCTTCAACGTATAGTTTGTTTACTAACTCTTCTGTTACATCTGATGGCAAGTTGATGGTTACGCTGATTGAGTGGTCAACCCATTTTTGTACGCGTCCTTGCATTTTTACTTTCTCTAACCAATCTACATCGTTTGATGCAGCTTTGTAGTATGGTGATTTTGATACCAACTCTTCTATCTCTTCTGGTGTGTAACGTTCTTTTTTCTCATAGCCGTTTATCTCCATCCAAGTTAGGAATTTGTGGTGGAATACTGTGTATTCTTCAAATGCATCTCCGTTTTCATCTGTAAAGTCAACATGTACATCTGTGTCATTGGGGTTTACTTTACGACGACGGCGATATACTGGCATAAATACCGGCTCAATTCCTGATGTTGTTTGACTCATCATACTTGTTGTTCCTGTTGGTGCGATTGTCAAACATGCGATGTTACGGCGTCCGTATTTTACCATATCTGCATATAACTCTGCATCTGCCTCTTTTAAGCGGTTGATGAATGGGTTGTTCTCCTCGCGTTTTGCATCAAATATCTCAAATGCTCCACGCTCTTGTGCCATCTCTACTGATGATTTGTATGCTGCTATTGCTAATGCTTTGTGTACGCTCTCTGAGAAGTCGGTTGCTTGGGGTGTTCCGTATTGTAAGCCCATTGCGGCTATCATATCTCCTTCGGCTGTTGTTCCTACTCCTGTACGGCGTCCTTTTAATGTTTTTGTACGTATCTTGTTCCACAAACATAACTCGGTATTTTTTACCTCGTCTGTTTCTGGGTCAGACTCAATCTTCTCGATTATCTTCTCAATTTTCTCCATCTCCAAATCGATGATGTCGTCCATGATACGTTGTGCTACGCGTACGTGTGATTTGAATAGGTCAAAATCGAAATATGCTTCGGGAGTGAATGGGTTTATTACGTATGAGTATAGGTTAATTGCTAACAAACGGCAACTGTCGTATGGACACAAAGGTATCTCTCCACATGGGTTTGTTGATATTGTACGGAAACCAAGATCGGCATAACAGTCGGGTACTGACTCGCGTGAGATTGTATCCCAGAATAGTACTCCTGGTTCTGCTGATTTCCATGCGTTGTGTACAATTTTTTCCCATATTGCTTTTGCATCAACCTCTTTTGTTACTGTTGGGTTCTCTGAATCAACAGGGTATTTTTGCATGAAGGGTTTACCTTCTGTTGCGGCTTTCATAAATTCATCAGTGATGCGTACTGATACGTTGGCTCCAGTTACTTTGCCTTCGGTCATTTTTGCATCGATGAATGATTCTGAATCGGGGTGATTGATTGATACGCTCAACATCAATGCTCCACGGCGTCCGTCTTGTGCTACCTCGCGTGTTGAGTTTGAGTAACGCTCCATAAATGGAACTAATCCTGTTGATGTTAAGGCTGAGTTTTTAACAGGTGAGCCTTTGGGACGGATATGAGATAGGTCATGACCTACTCCACCACGTCTTTTCATCAACTGAACTTGCTCCTCATCAATCTTCATAATGCCTCCGTAAGAGTCGGCATTTCCCTCCATTCCAATTACAAAACAGTTTGAGAGTGATCCTACTTGATAGTTGTTTCCAATTCCACTCATGGGACTTCCTTGTGGTATGATATAACGGAAGTTACGGAAGAGTTCCATTAATTGCTCTTCTGTCATTGGATTTGCATACTTTTTCTCAATTCGAGCTATCTCTTTAGCTAAACGCATGTGCATATCATCAGGCGTTTTTTCAAAGATATTACCGAATGAGTCTTTTAATGCATACTTGTTCACCCATACTCTGGCTGCTAATTCATCACCACCAAAGTATTCTACCGTTGCTTTAACGGCTTCGTCGAAAGAATAAATCTTCTGATCCATCTCTGTTTGTTTTGTTAAAGGTTTTGTTTAATATTTTTCTGTTTTTTTAATTTTCTGTTTTGCAAAAAGTTTAGTTGAGGGACTTCACAGCCCCTACAACTATTACTTTTTTTGATTGATTTGATTAAAATTTTGTTTTGAATTTTTAGCAATGCAAGTTTACGCATAATATTTGTTATGACAAAATTTTTTTCAATAAAGTTACTAACAATTTTATAAAGTTTCCCAAAATAAAATATCTAACCCTTGATTATTAGCGGTTTATAAATTTTGATAATTTGAAAAGTTTCCCAAAAAGAAATTTTGTTGTAAAATCGAGATATAATTTGTTTCCCGAAAATGTATGTTATAAAGCAGATTTTCACTGTTTGATATACATATTTTTATTTGCATATTTTGATTATATTGTATATCTTAGTGCTACTTTTTTCATTTAATATTAATATTGATTATTAATCATTATTTTTATTTATTATTTTATTAAACTTTATTACAATAATGAACTATTTTGACTTTACTAACAGAAGAAGTATTAGAAAATATAGCAATAAATCAATCTCTATTGAAGAGATTAATGAAATGCTTGAAATTGCATCAAGAGCATCAACAACTGGGAATATGCAACTTTATAGTGTAGTGATTACAAAAGATGATAAACGCAAAGAGCTACTCTCTCCCCTGCACTTTAATCAACCTATGATTAAGACCTCACAGGCCGTATTGACATTCTGTGTTGATTATAATAGGTTTTCAAAATGGTGCAACTATTCCGATGCTACGCCAGGTTATAATAATTTTCACTCATTTATGTCCGCTGCTTTAGACACAACTATTATTGCGCAACAATTTTGTACTATTGCCGAGAGCAAGGGTATGGGTATTTGTTATATTGGTACTACTACTTATAATGCAGCCGGTATTATTGATTTATTGAATTTGCCAAAACTTACAGTTCCTCTCATTACTATTACTCTTGGCTATCCTGCCGAAATTCCAGAATTAACTGACAGAATTGATGTAAATGGATTTATTCACACTGAAGTTTATTCTGATTACAACAAAGAGGATATTTCAAATATTTATGACTATAAAGAGGAGATTGAAGAGAACAAGCGTTTTATTGCCGAAAACAATAAGCAATCTCTTGCTCAAGTTTTTACCGATATCAGATATAAGAAAGATGATAATATTCGCCTATCTGATGAATTTATTAGAGTTTTGAAACAACAAGGATTTTTATAATAAAATTGCTATTGTTTTACTACAATATATGTTATAAACAGAAAAGAGAGCCGCGGCTCTCTTTTCTTATCTTCTTAATGATGCTTCTATCTCTTCTACATTTGATTTGATTGTTTTGTCAATCTCTATCAAATCGGATATCGTTTTACAAGCGTGTAACACAGTTGCATGATCTTTCTTTCCTAATTCTGCACCTATTCGCTGTAATGAACTTTCGGTGTATTTCTTTGAAAGATACATTGAAATTTGACGTGCTTGAACAATCTCTCTCTTGCGACACTTTGCTTGTAAGAGTTGAACATCCATATTATAGAAGGCACATACTTTCTCTTTTATTAGTTCTATTGTAATCTGCTTCTTCTCAATATTTACACTTGTCGATAGAACTTTTTCTGCTAAATCAAGTGTTACATCTTTTTTAAGCGTAGTTGCTCGGAACATTAATGATGCCAACACTCCCTCTAAGTCGCGGACATTCTCAGATATATTTTGTGCAACAAATCTGGCAACATCATCTGTGATTGGTAGTCCATCGTGTTGAATTTTGTTCTTTAATATATTATAACGCAATTCATAGTCAGGGCGCTCTACCTCAGCTAATAATCCCCATTTGAATCGAGATATTAGACGAGGCAATATTCCACCTAACGAAACCGGAGGTCTATCAGATGATAATATCAACTGCTTATTATTTTGGTGAAGATGATTGAAAATATGGAAGAATGTGTTTTGTGTTTGTGTTTTATCTGCCATATCTTGAATATCATCAATCATTAATACATCAAGACTTTGATAGAAGTTAATAAAGTCTGGCACCGTATTACTGCGTGTTGCATTTACAAATTGCAATTGAAATAGGTGCGATGATATATATAGTACGCGCGCACGAGGATTCAACTCTTTTATCTTATGTCCGATTGCTTGCATTAGGTGCGTTTTACCTACACCTGACTCTCCATGAATAAACAAAGGATTAAAAGCTGATTTACCGGGAGTTTGAGCAATAGACAATCCTGCAGTACGAGCTAACATATTGCTCTCTCCTGCATAGTAGTTTTCAAATTTATAATTTGAATTTAGTTGAGAATCTAATTCTTCGTAAACATCTTGCTTAAAGATTGAGTGGATATTCTTTGTAAATTTTACTCCACTTTTTTGAGTAGTTGGAGCAACCTCGACTGAGACCTCTGGATTCTCAACCACTCCCGCTCTATATCTTAACTGAATACCATCGCCATATACACGTATCAAGGTCTTTTTTATAAGATCAAGATAGTGCTCCTCTAAATATTCACAAAAGAATATAGTTGGAACAGATAGTGTTAATATGTTATCTTCTAAGCTATACACCTTTATAGGCAAAAACCAACTTTTGTATTGTTGTTCACCTATATTGTCTTTAATTATTTGAAGACATTGTGCCCACTTATTATCTAAATTGTTTGTCATCTTTTGCTAAAAATCCTTGTTTTATCTATAATCAAATCGATACAAAATTTGTAATAATTTTCGATAAAAAAAACATACTTTTTTTTTGCTTATTTAATTTATATTTTATCTGCCTGATTTATACGAGATTAACAATTACCTGTATTTTTATGTTGAATAACATATTTCAAATATTAAACACTTTATAAATCAGGGTTTTATAAAAATCAAAATATTGCAATTTTACAGTATAAAAATAATTAATCCGACTAAAATGCGGATTAATTATTAATTTCTGGTATTTGTATAATTATTCTACTTATTTAGAATGAATCTAAATAAAGAAAATATTTTATATTTTATTTTTCTTTTCTACCTATTAGTGAAAAATGCACATATCGGCTTGGATGTGCTTTTAAATCTATTAGTAACGAATCAGCACTTTGGAGTGCATTTACAATACCCTCGTACATTGCCTTGTCATTAAACAACATTCCTAATGTACTATTTTTATCAGTCATCTTATCTGTCAATAATTTTACATTTGCTAGTGTTGAATCAAGTGATGATACTATGTTTTGTATTTCAACTTCGTTCAATTGTGCTGTAAACTCTTTTATATTAACTAATGATGTATCAACATTAGAAACTACACCCGGCAATGTTGTTTGCATTAATGACGACAGTTGCGATGTTGTTACCTCTATATCAGCTACAATATTATCTATTTTATCGACAGACTCTGTTAATGCCGGATTATTTACCATTACATTTATTCCTGATAATATACTATCTAATTTAGGTAAGATATTATTTACTTGAGGCAATATATCATCTTCTATTGCAGACATCATTCCTGGCATTTTTTGAGTTGGGATAGTGTCGCCTGAAATATAATACTCTTGAGACTCTCTATTAAGCATTAATGATATTGTTGATGTCCCCAATAAATCAGATGCCAATGCAGCAGTTGTTCCTTTGGGCAACTTAATATTATCTTCAATACTTATTTGAACATTTATCTTTCCTGTATTAACATCATAGTTAATATCTCTTACCAATCCTACTTTATATCCTTCAATATTGACCGGCGCTGACAAAGCGAGTCCCGATACATTATCGTACGAAATATTATAATAATTGGTAGGTGTAAGCAGGTTTACTCCTTTTAGAAAGTTAATTCCAAAGACTAATAGAGTTCCGCATACTATTACTGCCAATGCAATTTTTACCTCTTTTGTGAAAAACTTTTTCATATTTATCTGATTTTTATTGTTTCTTATCTCCTTTAAAATGGACAACAAAAGCACCTTTGAAAAGTTTTGAAATTTTTGGCAACTCTTTTAGAGCTTCTTGTCGAGTTGCAAAACTTCCGTAAGTGTATTTATATAGTCCATTCTCTTTATAATATCTAATCTGCGTTAGTCCTTTAAACAATGAAGAGTTTTGTTTATAAATATTTTCTGATGCAAATATCTGAATTCTATAATCTTCTTTGCTATCCAATATCTCTGATTTTGTATTTTGATTCTCTTCTGATGTATATTCAACCACTTTTTGAGAATTCTCATTATTTTTTACAGAAGGTTTTGATTCGTTATTTGGAGCAGCAATTTTACCTTGTTGTTTTCTGCTCCAATCTGCCTTATAGTGCGAAAACGCATTATATATAGATTCAGCCATCTTTGTTCGTGAATTGGATTGAACTAAATAGTTCTCTTCTACAACATTTGATATATAGCCAACTTCTATTAATACACTGGGCATACTTGTTGCTCTTAATACCCAGAACAGACCTTGCCTTACTCCTCTATCTACTCTGTTTGCATTGGTTCTGAATTGTTCTTGAATGAATGATGCTAAATTTATACTTTGTTCAAGATGGATACTCTGCATAAATTCAAACATTATATACGACTCTGCTGAGGTTGGATCAAATCCTGCATATTTTGTAGTATAATCGTCTTCTAATAAGATAACGGAGTTCTCTCGTTTTGAGACCTCTAAGTTCTCTTCTGATTTAGCTAAACCTAAAGCATAGGTTTCTGTACCTTGTGCAGATTTTGATTTTGCTGCATTGGTGTGTACAGAGATAAATAAATCGGCATTATTTGAATTTGCAATCCTCGCTCTCTCTCCTAACTCAACAAAAACATCTTTTTTACGTGTATATATTACTTTAACATCGGGATGGTTTCTGGCTATCATTTCGCCCAATTTTAAAACAATATCAAGATTAATGTCTTTCTCTTGAATTTTTTTCCCTAAGGCTCCAGGATCTTTACCTCCATGACCGGCGTCCAATACAACGGTAAATGTTTGTTGAGCATAGGTATTGGCACTTGTTAATATGCCAATAAATATTATGGAGATTAATGATATTAATAGTAATATTTTTTCAGATGCATTCATTTTATACTCTATTATCCCTTAATATTCAAGTTTAAGCAAAGATACAAATAATTTAACTTTATTAGATTATTTATAATACAGTTTTTAATTATAAATGTATTTTTTATCATATTTACCTTAATATTGTAGTTTATTTTTAAACATCTTAGTAACTTTACAACTTAAATATATCTACAATGAAATATTGGTACTATTTAATATTTATTCCTTTTATATTATGGCAATGCTGTAATAGCAAAGATAACAGCCATACGATAAATCGTTTTGATAAAGATTTATTGTATATCTCAGAGAATTACACCGATTCTGCTTTTTCTGTTTTTGAGAACAAATATGCAGACCTTTTCGCTATATATTACCACTCTATACTAAAAGGGAGTTCTGATAGTTTAGACGCTAAATCTAAAGTAGAGTTTATCTCTTCGATATTAAAAAATTCGCATTTCAATAAACTTTACAAAGATGTTATTCAAGAATTCCCAACTATGGAAAAAGAAGAGTTGATATTAAGTAAAGCATATGTCAGATACTCTAAAATTTTTAAAGATTCATATATTCCTAAAATATATACTCATGTATCTCCATTTGGATATTCGATAATTACAAGCGACTCTCTTATATCAATATCACTTGACAACTATTTAGGCTGTGATTATGAGGGTTATGATGGTATTTTTTACAAATATCAATTACCCAAGAAAGAGAGAAAAATGATTGTCCCTGATATTTTCAGGGGTTGGTTATACGCAAAATACCCTCACAATACTGAAAATTTAATTGATGGTATGATTTACGAAGGTGCTATTATTTATGTAATTGAGAAGATTTTAGATAATTACAAGGTAGATGATATTCTTGCGTATGATAAGGAGAAAATTAAGTGGTGCGAAGAGAATGAATCGCTTATTTGGGATGCTATTATAAAATCGAACCATCTATATTCAAATGATCCTTTTATCTACTCTAAATATATTAATGAAGCCCCTTACTGCTCTGCTTTAAATGGTGATGTACCGGGCGAAATAGGCAAATGGATTGGATATAAGATTGTATCAAAATATATTGCCAAGATGGAAATAGAAGATATTGTGAATATATTAAAAGGCGAATACAATATTATTGATATTTTAAAAAATTACAATTGATGAAAAATAAAACTTACGGACTTATTGGATTTCCTTTAGGTCACTCTTTCTCAAAAAAATATTTTAATGACAAATTCCAGAACGAAAATATTTGTGCAGAATATATAAACTTTGAGATTGAAGATATAAATTGCCTTAAAGATATTATATATAGCAATGAGATATATGGTCTCAATGTAACTATTCCTCATAAAAAATCGGTAATACCCCTACTTGATGAAATTGATAACGAAGCAAAGAATATTGGAGCTGTCAATGTTATTAAATTTATTAGAAGAGACAACAAGCTTATTCTAAAGGGATACAATACAGATATTATAGGTTTTACAAACTCTATCACTCCTCTTATTGGAGAAAAAAACAAGAAGGCTCTTATTTTAGGAACGGGAGGTGTTTCTAAGGCAATTGAATACTCTTTAAATAAAATAGGGATAGAAACCCTATATGTTTCAAGAACTGCAAAACCAAACGTTATCACATACAATCAACTTACAGAAGAGATAATGATGGAATATTCCATTATTGTTAATGCTTCGCCTGTTGGTATGTTCCCTAATATTGATAATGCTCCAAATATTCCATATCAATTTTTGACACCTGAGCATGTTGTATTTGACACAATATACAATCCTCAAGAGACATTATTTATGAGATTAGCCACAGAGAGAGGGGCAAAAGTTAAAAATGGACTAGAAATGCTTGAAGGACAAGCAATTGCCGCTTGGAATATATGGAACGACAAACATATATAACATCTTAGTTGTTATATATGCAAAACTACATATATGAAAAAAGAGATTGTTAAGTACATTTTAATTATAATTGCCATAATTTTAGTTATATGGCTACTTTTAGTAAAAGACAATAATTGTGCAACTTCTTCGGGATTTAATAACAGCGAAATAGAAGGTGTCTCAATTGATTAATTATTAGGATACTCTCATTTTAAACATTTTATATCTCTTAAATGTTACATTTATAAAATGTAATATTATGAGAAGATATGTTATATCGCATAACGCGAATAAGATTTGGGAGTTGTTAAATGATGTTTATGTTATGAAAGCAGATAATATTAGATATAGATTAGAAATAAACGAATCTGATTTATATACTGCTTTGGGATGGCTCGCTCGAGATAAGAATATATTTATAATGAATCTTAACAATGACCTATACATAAGCAACAAACAACATATTGAGAACTACATACAATTTACAAGAATGTAAGGTCTTAAAATAGTTCAATTTATTAAAATATGAAGTTTTAGGCTTCTTTTACATATAATAATCCCCAAAGTATCTATGAACTTTGGGGATTATACAATATTAGACTTTAAGGTTAACTTAAGATGTTCACTTCAATTTTTTAAATCCATCTTCGCCAGAAAGGTTTTTTTGACGGTTGACTATATTGTTCGCCGTAACCATATCCATATCCGTAACCATATCCATACTTATTCTTATATCCATATCCGTAACCATATCCGTATCGTTTATATCCATAAACTTTAGATTTGATGTCAACGGCATTTACCAATATATATAAGTTGCGTAAGCGATCTTCTCTAACCAAATTTTCTAATGCCTCAATATATTTCTTTGATGAATATTTTGCTCTCATCACATATACATTCAAATCGGCATAAGGTGTTATCAAGAATGTGTCAGATACCATTCCTACTGGTGCAGTATCTACAATAATATAGTCATATCTTTCGCGTAGATAATCAAACACATCGCCCAATGCAGAGTTCATTAATAACTCATTTGGGTTTGGTGGTGTTGGTCCTGCAGGTAGCAAATCAAGATATTCCGACATCCCTGATGGTACAATTAGCGAAGATAAATCATTCTCTTTTCCCGATAGGTATGTTACAATACCTCTTGAAGTTGACAAAGAAAAATACTTTCTTACTTGAGGACGACGAATATCCAATCCAACCAATATCGTTTTTTTCTTTGCCAAAGCAAAACTTAAAGCAAGGTTAGCAGAACAGAATGTTTTTCCCTCTTGCGTTGTTGTTGATGTTACACAAATAAGTTTTCGCTCTGGTACATCAAGAATAGCCTGTAAGTTGTTTCGTGTTAGGCGGAACAACTCAACAATAGGTGCTGTTGATTTAGGTTTTACAACAAAGTTTTCCTTTGTTTCATTAACTGAAATCTCTCCTAAAATAGGTATATCAGTAAGGCGTTCAACATCAATTCTATCCTTAAAAGTAACTCTAAAAAGACCAATAACAAATATTATTAATGCTGGTATAATTAAACCTACTGCTAATGCGGTCATTAAAGATTTTGGACGATTTGGCTCAACAGGACCTCCTGTAGCCTCTGGTGAATCAATAATAGTTGCAATGGGGACTGTCAATGCTTGACTCAAAGCATTTTCTTCTCGTTTTTTTAACAAAAAGAGATACAACTCATTTTTAATCTCCTGTTGACGCATCACCTCCGCCATTTGACGCTCAATCTCAGGTGCTAAATTTAACTTGCTATCTATATCTTTTGCTCGTTTTTGTAACTCTTTCTTTTCGTGATTGATTATATTACGTGTTGAAACGATGCCATTCTTCAACCCTTCACGTAACGTTTTAATATTCTGTTCAATTTTATTTATTGCAGGGTTGTTCTCAGATGAAGAGTGTAACAATCTTGCTCTATTCAGCAACTCTTGATTATAATTTTTAATCATTGAGCTGAATGCAACATTTTCTATTCCTAATTCAGGTATTATAGAGAACTGATTTGATTGATCGTTTACAAACTCTTCAACATAATCAATTAAATTTAATTGCATGTCTGCATTTGACAACTCATCACGTAATTTATACGACTCTTGAAGTGCAGTTGAGGCATTATCTTCAGGAGAGATTAGCTTATAATCTTTTTTATATGTCTCTATCTCCTTCTCTACGTCGCCCAACTCTTTAGCAATTGCTAATATACGTTCGTCAATAAATTTACCGGTATTGATTAAAGCCTGATTTTTTTCGTTAACACTTAATTCATTATAATAGTAAACTACTTTCTCTAATATATCTTTTGCTTGTTTAATATTATAAGTACGTAACGACATTGTTAGAATTGTAGATCCCTCTGTTAATACCTCAGGAATAATTGAGTGAGATAGGTATCTTGCTTTGCCATGAGGAGATTCTACTGTAATAACAATATCATCTTTAGGCATATATACATCATTCAATCGTGTTAAGAGTAATGATATACCACCAATTTGCACATTAATAGGATCATTCTTTAATATATGTGTTTGTGTTTTACCACCATAATTAACAAGTAAGGTATATAGACCTTCTTGAAGTGATGGGATAGCATCAATGCGAATGGGCCCACGCAAATTCATTACATCAGTAGAATCGATATCTAATAATATTGGTGTTGAATCATATATATTAAAACTTCTCAATCCTTTTTTCTGAAAGTAAGAAGTATGTACCTTCAGATCCATAACGACCTTCATCATTATGGCTCGTGAACGCATTACTTCCGTCTCATTTTCAAGGTTTGTTCTATTAGTTCGTATTCCTAATGTCTCCATCATAATATTGTCTGCTGAACCACTATTTCTGTCGTTCTTCATCAATATTGATGTTGATACCATATAAACATCATTTTTTTGTGCTAAATCAAATGCTGTGTATCCTACTGAAAGGATTGCACACAAAACAAACCATTTCCAATATACAAGATATGTAAAAAGAATCTCTCTAAAATCGGCAAGTTTATTTTGATCCTCGTCTTTAGCGAATAATTTATTGTTGTCCATATTATTATCTTGTAAATGTTCTGATTAAAGTAACAATTGATACAACTGTTGATACCATACTTAACGAGAATGTAACTACTGTTGGCAATGTAAATGCATTACGAGTTTTTGAGCGGTTTTGCTCAACATATATCATATCATTCTGTCTTAAATTAAAATATGGAGAGAATAATAGATATTTATCATTTAAATCGTAACGATATATCTCTCTTGATCCATCATCTTGAGTTCTAATTAACATTACATTATTTCTTCTTCCTGTAATATTTAAGTCTCCTGCTTGAGCCAATGCTTCAAGAATATTAATTTTATCTTTTTCAACATCTATTACTCCCGGAGAGTTTACATCTCCAAGTATTGTTATTTTAAAGTTACTTATATTGATTGTAACAACTGGCTCTTTTTTTACGTATTGTGGATATATTAAAGAGGCTATCAATTGCTCAGCTTCATAAACTGTTAAACCAACAACCGATACTTTACCTATTACTGGCAATGATATATTACCATTAATATCTACCTTATATGAATTATCATCTAAACTTTTTGATGTAGTTAATTGAGTATCTAATGATTGAACAACTTCTCGATTAAACATTGCCACAGACTCTTGATCATCTGACTCAATTTTAAGAGTTAGTTCATCACCTACTGCAATTTTTACATTTGCAGGCTCTGTTTTTTGTTGTAATAATTCAACAGGTAATGTCTCTGCATCTTTTAAATAAATTACCTGCTTTGCCTCTTTACAAGAGACAAGTAATAGTAATGATACTATAAAAAAGAATATGTTACGCATAACTTGTTTATATTATTAAATATTAAGGCAAAAATAAGTTTTTTAGACAAAATATCAAAATATTAATCCTATTATCTTTTTGCCTTTTAAAATTATCAATAAAAAACAAATATTTGATTATGAATATATCTATAATAACTCTGCTGCATTTTTATCGAAAATTTTTTGAGCATAAATTTTTGCTGCATAACTCTCTGGAATATATATCTTTTTTATATCCATCGCTTTTAAAATAGACATATGCGTATCATCCAATGCTCTTGCATATATATTTTTTACTGAAAGTTCTTTAAGTGCAGCAACAGTTCTTAACGAAGAATCCATACTTTGACCTATTGCCACTATTGCACAATCAATTTCGTTAAGAGGCAAACTTTTTAATGAAAGACCTTCAGTTGCATCCATTATATAAGATACGGATATTCTGTCTTTTACCATATCTACACAATGTTCACTTTTATCTATACCTATTACATCATGGCCATTATCACTTAATTCAACAGCCAATGTTCTTCCGAAATTACCTAATCCAATTATTAAACACTTCATATTATATCTATATTAGTTTATTATTATTGTATCTTTTGGATAATGATATTTTAGCGGTTTTGCTCTACTAATAACACTCATTAAAATAGTTATCAATCCAACTCGTCCTATAAACATCAATAATGTTACCAATATTTTACTTATATCACATAAGAAAGGTGTAGTATTTATACTTGCACCAACAGTACTAAATGCCGAAATAGTTTCAAACAACAACTTCAACGGACTTAATTGAGGCTCGATAATTACCAACATTATGTAAAAAAACAAGATAACTATTATTGATCCAAACACCATTGCCGATGCTCTTCTTACCGAATCAGAGGTTAATTCACGTCCAAATAAATCTACCCTATCTTTTCCTTTAATTACAGATATTAAATTGGCAACTGACATAGCAAATGTATTGACTTTTATACCTCCTGCTGTTGATTGTGATGCTCCGCCTATCCACATTAATATCATATATATCATAATTGATATAAACGAAAATCCTTCTAAATCAACATTTACAAATCCAGCAGTTCTTGGAGCAACAGAGTTAAATATTGAATGTACTAACTTATCTATAATAGGCATTGTCTCAAATGATCTATTCCACTCCAAAATTGCAATAAAAAATGTACCTAAAACAATTAAAACAATTGTTGAGATTAGCACTATTTTAGTATTTATATTAGTTAAATGAACAAATCTCTTGCGATGATAGTTTTTGAAAAATATTTTACGAAAAAGATTTGAAATTACATATCCTATAATTCTTCTGAAATTTATCAATATAGGGAATCCTATACCTCCTAATACTATAAGAAGTGAAATTACCATATAAAAACCATTATGTCCTTTCATTAATATGGAATTCCCAAGTCCTTCTGATATATTTGAAAATCCAGCATTACAAAATGCCGATACTGAGTGAAATATTGAAAAAAATATCTCTTCTTTCAGACTCATTCCTAATGTAGAATGAATATTAAGCCAAATACATAAAGCCCCAATAATTTCAATAACGAATGTAAATCCCAATATATACATCAGTGTATTCAATAATGAATTAAATGTATCAGACCCAACCATATCTTTTAAGGCAAACTGGCTATAAAGTCCTGTACCGCCCATAAAAAACAGTGCAAAGAAACTTGTTATTGTCATAACTCCCAATCCGCCTATTTGAATGAGAGCCATTATTATTATTTGACCGCTAATTGTGAATGTTTGAGAAATGTCAAACGGAGACAATCCTGTTACACATACCGAACTTGTTGATATAAAAAGAGAATCAACTATAGATAAATGTACACCAGCATATGTTGAACGAGGTAATAACAATAATAGTGTGCCAAGCAATATCAAAAAGAAAAAACCAGAAACCATCAACATTGCTGGATTTGTTTTTTTATTTATAAAACCAACAATGCCTTTTGAAAATTCCAGCAACGCAAAAATCAAGACTACTCCTAACTGAAAAAAATGGTCTGCAAAAAATTGCCATATCATAGATTGTTCAGTAGTAATCTCAACAAACCGAGGTATTGACGAGCAGATAAGCAGCAGTCCTAAAAACATTGTCATATAAAGCGTCTTGCGATATATACTGAACCACTGAAAAATCAACCTTAACAAATAGGATGAGAAATATATCCACCAAGAATAATTATATAATCGGTAAATATTTTTTAATTCATTTTCATTTAATTCAAACCCATAATCTATAATAACACCTGACAATACAACAATGGATACAAGAAATAAAAATAATTGCGACCAATAATTTATTTTTGATTGAATTGAAGGTGAAATAATATCTGAAAGACTATATAGACGCATATACCGATATTTATTGAGTATGATAATATATAACGCAAATATAAGGAATTTAAATCATTATCTATATGATTTATTACATATCAATATGTTTATTATATTATTTTATTAAACTTATATAATTATCATTAGAATATTTTGTTGTATATTTGCACAGTTTTTAATGTTTTGTGCATTTAAAAAGTGCGAATTTAAATAATATTATATGTATAAAGGATTTAACAGCTACGTTGAAGATAGTATCAAATTAAACTGGGACAAAATGTCGCTTAGCGACTATAAAGGAGTTACTTATCAATATAAAGATATTGCTCGTAAAATTGAAAAAATTCATATTCTTTTAGAGAATGCTGGAATAGAAAAAGGTGACAAAGTTGCTTTGTGTGGGAAAAATACATCACATTGGGCTGTCGCATTTTTTGCCACTCTCTCATACGGAGCAGTAGCAGTTCCAATTTTGCATGAGTTTAAAGCAGACAATATACACAATATTGTTAATCATAGCGAAGCTAAATTACTATTTGTTGGTGATGTTGTTTGGGAAAACATTAATGATGAATTTATGGGAGGTTTGGAAAGCATTATTTTAATTAATGATTTCTCAATCTTAAAGACAAAACACAACTCTTTAAAATATGCAAGGGAGCATTTAAATGAGTTATTTGGGAAGAAGTATCCAAACAGATTCACTGCGGATGATATTAATTACCATAAAGACAGTCCAGATGAATTGGCTTTAATTAATTATACTTCAGGTTCAACTGGATTTTCAAAGGGTGTTATGTTACCATACCGATCGTTGGTTACAAACCTTAAATATATATTAGAAGAGGTTACACAACAAAAACCGGGAGACAATATTGTTGCAATGCTACCAATGGCTCACATGTATGGATTAATGGTTGAGGTCTGTAACTCTTTCTGTAGAGGTTGTCATGTACATTTCTTAACTCGCATCCCCTCTCCTAAAGTAATTCTTGAAGCATTTGCGGAGTGCAAACCTACATTTATAATCACTGTTCCTTTGGTAATTGAAAAGATTATAAGGAATAAGGTATTTCCTCTATTAGAGAAACCTCTAATGAAAGTTTTGTTAAAGATTCCGTTCCTTGATGACCAACTATTGGCAAAAGTAAGAAGCAAATTGGAAGAGAGTTTTGGAGGAAACCTAAAACAGATTATTGTTGGTGGTGCCGCTTTAAACAAAGAGGTAGAACTATTCTTACAAAAGATTGGATTCCCCTTAACGGTGGGTTATGGGATGACTGAGTGTGCACCTCTAATTTCATATTGCTGGTGGGAAGACACTAAACCCCTATCGTGCGGAAAGGTTTTGCCATATAACGAGTGTAGAATAAACTCTGTTGATCCTGAAAACATACCCGGAGAGTTGTGGATAAAAGGTGGCAATGTAATGCAAGGATATTACAAAAACGAAGAGGCAACCAGTGATGTAATGGATGGAGAGTGGATGAATACTGGAGATCTTGGAATTATTGATAAAGATGGTTTCTTATTCTTAAAAGGTAGAAGTAAAAACATGATACTTGGTCCATCAGGACAAAATATATACCCCGAAGAGATTGAGGATAAGATAAACAATATGCACTTAGTTAATGAGTCAATTGTAATTGAACAAGAGGGCAAACTTGTGGCATTAATCTACCCTGATTTTGAAAGTGCAGCAAAATTAGGACTTGACCAAAAGGCTGTAATTGACCTAATGGAAGAGAACAGAATAATGTTAAATAAGAGTCTTGCTGCTTATTGCCAGATTACAAAGGTTAAAATATTCTACGAAGAGTTTGAAAAAACAGCAAAACGAAGCATTAAACGTTTCTTATACCAAAACGTATAACCAAATAAAAATTACGGGTATATTCAGCAATATCCTCGTTTTTTTTGGAACTTTTAAACATTAATTATTATATTTGCATTATTAAGAATTCTTAAATTTAATTTTTGAACAGAAAGTTTAGTTTAAGATTAAATGTATAATTAATAAATACTATTTACATGGCACAAAGTTTTAATTATTACTTTGAAGAAAGTATTAAAAAGAATTGGGAACTTCCAGCCCTCAGCGACTTTAAAGGTGTTGCTTATCACTACAAAGACATTGCCCGCAAAATTGAAAAAATTCATATTTTGTTTGAAGCAGCGGGTGTTGAAAAAGGCGACAGAATTGCATTATGCGGAAGAAACTCTTCTCACTGGGCTGTTGCGATGTTTGCTACTTTAGCGTATGGCGCAGTTGCTGTTCCTGTATTACACGAATTTAAAGCAGACAACGTTCACAATATAGTAAATCATAGCGAGGCTAAATTACTATGTGTTGGAGATATGGTTTGGGAAAATCTTAACGATGAGATGATGCCTGACCTAACAGGAATTATTCTTCTAAATGACTTCTCTGTTTTAAAATCAAAATCAAAAAAATTAGTTGAGGCCCGTCAACATCTTAATGAGTTATTTGGAAAGAAATACCCTGAGAGATTCTCTGCTTCTGATATCAAATATCATGTTGATTCTCCAGAAGAGTTGGCTATAATTAACTATACATCTGGTTCAACAGGATTCTCTAAAGGAGTTATGCTTCCATACAGAGCATTACACGCAAACTTACAATTCTGCGTTGAAAATCTTCCTTGGTTAAAAACCGGAGACAATGCTGTATCAATGTTACCAATGGCTCATATGTATGGATTAATGATTGAATTATTTAACCCATTCTCAAAAGGTTGCCACATACATTTCTTAACACGTATCCCTTCTCCTAAAATTATATTGGACGCATTTGCCGAGTGCAAACCTCCTATTATTATTGCAGTTCCTCTTATTATTGAGAAAATCATCAAAAACAAAGTATTCCCATTATTGGACAAACCAATAATGAAATTCTTAATGATGATTCCTTTTGTTGACAATCAATTACTTTCTAAGATTAAAGCTAAATTGGAGGAGAGTTTTGGTGGCAACCTAAAACAGATTATTGTAGGTGGTGCTGCTTTAAACAAAGAGGTTGAGGAGTTTTTACGCAAAATTGATTTCCCAATTACAGTTGGATATGGTATGACTGAATGTGCTCCTCTTGTATCGTATGCTCCATGGAATGAAACAAAGCAAGGTGCATGTGGTAAGTTATGTAACTATATGGAGGCTCGAGTTAATTCAAAAGATCCTGAGAAGATAGCTGGTGAGTTGTGGTTGAAAGGACCTAACGTAATGCAAGGTTACTTCAAAAACGAAGAAGCAACTGAGGCTGTAATGGATGGAGAGTGGATGAACACTGGTGACCTTGCTTTAATTGACTCCGAAGGATTTATCTATATTAAAGGTAGAAGTAAAAATATGATTCTTGGTCCTTCAGGACAAAATATTTACCCCGAAGAAATTGAAGATCAACTTAACAATATGCCTTTTGTTAGTGAATCAATTGTTATTGAGCAGGATGGAAAACTTGTTTGGTTAGTATATCCCGACTTTGACAATGGAGAAAAAGAGGGTATTTCTCAAAAAGCGATGGAAGCTCAAATGGAAGAAAACAGAGTTGCAGCAAACAAAATTCTTCCTGCTTATAGCCAAATTGCAAGAATCAAAGTTTACTACGAAGAGTTTGAGAAAACTCCCAAAAGAAGTATCAAACGTTATCTATATCAAGGATAAAATAGAGGTAACTAATAACAAAGAAACGAGGCTTAAGCCTCGTTTCTTTGTTATATATCTTTTACTAATATTATTGTATAATCATTACTCTTATTACTTGAATAAATTACTTTGCACCCCTTATTATACAACTCATTAAGATAGTTGTCAAATATGGGTAAATATGAATCACAAATGCGTCTATCACCATGTGCAAGAGATAGATTTATTTGTTCTTCTCCCCTACTATGAAATATTGCTAATCGTCCTTCTATATTTAAATTTGTTGTATATAATTCAGTAACTACATCTAACTTGTTAGCAATATAAGGTAAGGTATCATACAATATAATTACATCAAATAATCCTTCAAGTTTACTGTTATTAATATCTAATTTTAAATACCGTATATTATCATCGCTATAATTCTTTGCTCTTGACATATTGAGCATCTTTTGAGATATATCAATTTCAGTAATAGTGCCAAAACGATTAATCTCTCTTATATAATCAATAAGCACTCCAGTACCACAACCTACATCTGCTATTTTATCTCCTTCTTTTATCTTCAATAATTTTAAAACCTCACGTATATAAGTTTTGTTATGAAGTACAGCATCATCCCAAATGGCAGACATTTCATCAAAATATTCCGCAACTGAGTTCATTTGAAAAATATTTTAATCTTCTCATGAAGAAATCTACACCAATTTTCGATATTTTCTCCTGTTAAAGCAGATAAATCTATGGTTACAATCTGAGAATTAACCCTCATTATATTACTTCTTAAAATATCAAGATTTGTTTTAATATAATCAAGTAAATCTATCTTATTAATAAGACATAGATTTGCACTCTCATACATATAAGGAAACTTCAGTGGTTTGTCTTCTCCCTCTGTAACACTTGAAACAACTACTCTTAATGTCTCGCCCAAATCAAAGATTGCTGGAGATATAAGATTACCAATATTCTCAATAAATAGAATACTTTTATCTTTTACCGAAAGTTTTTTTACAGCACATAAAATCATATCAGCATCTAAATATCCTCCACAATCAGTATTAATCTGCAAACAATCTACTCCCAATGATTTGATTCTTTTAAAATCAGAGTCTGTTTGCAAATCACATTCAATAACATATATGTTATAATCCTTACCCATTTGTTTGATTGTAGATTCCAAGATTGAAGTTTTACCTGCACCCGGAGAACTTAATAAATTAACGACATAAATTGAGTGAGATTCAAAATAGGATCTATTGCGTTTAGCACTTTTAATATTATCAATTATTATCTCCTTATCAATTTCAATCTTATTAAAATTATTCAATAAGACATCTGTTGGGATTGACTCAGAGGTATAATCTTCAAATTGTTTCTTTACTGACATATTTATAGTTTGTATAAGTTAGTTGATAATTAAGTCCAAAGCAAGTAAATAAACACTCGGTATATTATTCAACAAATTCAATTTAGAATAGTTTTAAGGAGTATCAAAAAAGGAATGGTTTTTAAATAATATTTCACAATATTAACAATACTGAGGTTATTATAAAACCTTTTATTTTCAAACGTTAAATGAGCATTCGGTACTACCTAAAGAATGTTCAAAAAGTCTTATAGATATTTATAGTAATAATTAATATTGTAAATTAGCATCGAGAAAATTACAATACTTATGGAAAATATTATTAATGTTGCAGAAAAGAAATTAGGGATTGAAGAATTTAATACATTAAAAGATAAACTTAATAGATTCGGACTTATTGTAAGAAAAATTGAGCATGGAGATGCTACACTTCCTTATAGTGATATGCCAATAAAATCAGGAGTATTCTCAATTGTTCTTGTAAAAAAAGGAAATAGTGTTATAAGCATTAACGATTCGGAACATGAGATTAGTGACAATTCATTAATATTTATACTGCCCAATTATATATTAAAACATAAAATACACAAACAAATAAATGCATCGGGATATGTAATAATATTATCTATTGATTTTTTAATCAATGTTCAAATCAAGACAGAATTTATAATACCTATCTTCTTAAAATTCTACAATAATCCTATTGTGAAATTAACAGACAAGGAGATAGATATTCTATGTAAATATTTTGATCTATTAAGTATTGAGGAGAGCGAAAATATAAGTAATACATCAACTTTAATATCTTCAGGTATTATAACATCATTAATTTACAGATTATCAAACATATTTGATTCTAAAGGAAACAATATAATATCTGATAATAAGACAAAAAGTAATATTAGAATATTTAAAGAGTTTTTACAACTTGCTATAAAAGAGTTTAGAACTCATCGAGAGATTACATACTACGCAAATGCTCTTTGCGTTACACCCAAATATCTCTCTACAATAGTTAAAGAGGTTAGTAAAAATAAAGCATCAAAATGGATTGAGTTACTTGTTATTACTGAAGCAAAGAGTCTATTGAAATACTCTGATATGACTATTCAGGAGATTGCATATAACTTAAATTTTGCAAATCCATCATTCTTTGGAGCATACTTTAAAAAATATGCAGGATTAACACCCGGAGAGTACAGAAAGAGTTAATGTTAGAGTGTTAAAATTTAAAGTAATAAGATATATAAATAAAAAAATGAGAACGCCTAGTTTGTCAAAACTTTGGCGTTCTCATTTTTTTAAGATTACCTATTATTATTTATATCTAACATCAAACCTACTCACAATACAACAATTAGAATCTATTATAGCATAAAGTCTAATGTCTTTCTCATCTGTAATTTTTCCACCATAATATTTGTCAAGATAATAAGAACTTCCATCTGGACTTATTTGCCACTCTATTTCGGCATATCCATCATGATATTCATATACAGCCAAAGAGTATGGAGCCTCTCGTCTTTTAACAATCTGTTTAACCTTATTAGGTAGCACTTTAATAGAGTCCCAGTTTATATCTTTATCTTCTACCCAAAACAGTCTCTTTTTGTTATCAAGAATCATATATGCACATTTGGTAGCATCATTAACTATATATCGCGATTTCCAAGATTTAAATAAACTCGCATCAAAAAGGTTTACCCAAAACATTTGGTCATTTAGATATGTTGTATCACTATCTCTATATACCATTAATTCTTTGTATAGTTTATGTGGGGAGAGCAATTTTAGTCGTAAAAATCTTAATTTACCAAATAAATCATGAAGTAAGCCGATAACAGTTTCTAATAAAAGAGATAATTTGTTTTTTATCTCACACATAATACCTTTGTCAAGTTCTTGCCAAAACTCAATAGGCAGACTAACATTTGACAACTTAGAAGCATTCCTAAACAATGGGGCAATCTCATAAACTTTATAACATGCCCCACCACAAGCAATCAAGGTTACATAAAAATGTAGATGGGAATGATCTTTTGCATATTTTGTAAAAGTTACGACCGAACGCTTTATATCTTTAAGCCCAATTTTTCCTCCAATAGTTGGAATTGCATAAGATTGACCTTGTCTCCCTTCGCGTTGTCCCATAACCGCACCAAAGTGTTTTAACGCATAGAAAGAAGCTCCATCGAAGTGTTTCCCCGAATTTCTAGATCCAAAAACAAATATCTCATTTATTCCAAGAGTATCAATCCATTTTGGTGTTATATTATGATTCATTGAAATATCAATATATTATATCTGTAACATTTAGTACTTTATCAGCAAAATCATTAACAAATTGAACTTGTAACTCAGTTTCAGGAGCAGAGATCCATCGTGATCGTTGATGAGTTAAGTATCTTCTTTGCATTTCTGCTAAAGCATCGTTTGCATTCATATGTTTGAAATAGACAAAATAGCAAGATACTATTGTACCTGTTCTACCAACACCTCCAACACAATGGATATAGAGTTTTGTTTCGGGTTTTCGTATTAATAAATCTTCAATTGTACGAAATATTTCTACAACTGATTCAACACTTTTAGGTATTCCTCTATTAACTATTGGTAAGGAGTATCTAATAATATCATTATTTAGGCAAGTTGAATATGGAGGCATCTCTCCTTCTGTTGTTAAATCAAGGAAAGAATTTATTCCAAAATCAGTAAGGAATTTCAACTGTTTAATCTTTAAATCTCTATCCCAATTTCTAACAGGATATTCTCCTGCCCATATATTTTTATCTACTCTATATGAATAGGATAATGGTTTAAATAATAAATCATCCATAACTAAACTTAATAATATTATAAATTTATACCTGAAGGTCTCATTTGACAATAGCGCTCATACCATTGAACTTTTTCAGGGGTATCAACAGGATTAAATTCACTGATAATACAACCTGTTGAAAGATCATCGGCAAGAGCAAGAATAATCTCAGAGAGTTCGATGGTATCTTCTAATTGCTTACCATCGGGGCAGAATATATTGCGCTCACGAATATACTCATAGCCATAAATAGCACCCATAATATTGCCACAAACCGAGCCTGTAGAGTCGCTATCTCCATCGTGGTTGACCGAGGCTATAATCGCATCCTCCACATTGTCAATATGGCGAATAGCCGAGTAGAGTGCAATTGCCCAGGTTTCCTCTGCAACCCAGCCCTCACCAAGTTCACGAATAGCGTCTGCATCAGAAATGTCAGAGTAAGCCGAGCGCACAGCTTTCTCGGTCAGTTTCTTGAGGTAATGTTTATCTTCCTCATATTTACCCACACGAATCACATCCAAGATAGATAGTGTCTCGCTTACTATATTGTCAATGTTGTCCTGTGCTTGAGCAGGAGTAAGTGGCAACAACTTATAAAGTAAAACGGTAAGCAAGCCTGCCGGAAGGAAACCAAGAGGATGTTGATGCGTCTGTTCTGCAATATAACATCCGCCTTCCGCAAGATCTTCTAACGAACAATAATATCTACCCGAATCAGGTGATTGATCCACCAAAAGAGCCATAGGAGCAACACGCATAATGCCACCACAACCTTTGCTGTCATTCATCACATCTTTTCCGTCAATGATATTAGCACAAGCACTCATACAAGTATTACCAGGAGCGCGTTTATGATACATTTCAGGGAGTTCCCTCAACCATGTAATTTGTTCATGCTTGCCTTCTTCTCTCGTTTGAGTATAAAACCAATCTAAGTAGGCAGCCATAACTATTAACTCGGCTTTATGCGACGAGCGTTCCATTCTATTCATCGTAATGCCCGTAAGCAATCCATTGGCAGTAAAGAGTGTCATCTGCGTATCATCGCTAATGAGAGCCTTGCCATTGCTGTCAAGAGCAAACTTGGTTATTCCATTCTCTCCAAAGCGAGAGAGAATAGAGCGACGGCTCATAAACTCAACCTCGTAGCCGAGTGCATCGCCCGCAGCACCTGCCATCAGGCAACCTCTGATTTTATCTTTTAGTGTATCATGTGTCATTTGTTTTATATTTTAACTCAATTCTACTTTGCAGTTAAGTAGTTTTAATCATTCTTGCTGATTCGGGTTATTTCGTTTAGTTTTCTTAATTTCATAGTTAAACTCTTCCCAGAAATCATCTCTTTCTCTAACAAGCCTTTCTACTTCCTTTTTGGCCTCATTGTGAGAATTGAAAGAGCCAACACATTTACGCTCAATATTATCCCAGACCTGAAATATATAATTTGACATAATCCCAATGCTTAAAATTCTAATCTGAATCCTTTTTGTTTCAACTCAGCATACTTCTCTGCTTTGAAACTATATTTAGTTGGCATCCTACGAGAGGCGTTAACAGGACGGGGTTCAGCCTCTGAAAGTATACCAAGTTTTAACATCTTATTATAAAAATTTCTACGATCAAATTTTACCTCTAATATTGCCTCATATAAATTTTGTAACTCCGTCATTGTAAATATCTTTGGCAATAATTCAAAACCGATAGGTTCAAAGCATATTCTTTCCTTTAAATGATTTACAGCCATACGTAATATTCTATCATGATCAAAGGCAAGAGATGGTATCTCTTTTAATGAAAACCAATTTGCAGAAGTGGCATCATCTCCTCCTGTAACTTCTGAAAGTTTAACAAGTGCATAATGTGCAATTGTTATTACCCTCTCTCGAGGATCTCGATTTACGTCAGAAAATGTATAAAGTTGCTCAACCGAAGTATTTTTCAATCCTGTCTCTTCCTCTAATTCTCGCTTTGCACACTCTTCAGCAGTTTCATCAATTTTCATAAAACCTCCAGGTAGTGCCCATTTATCTTTAAAAGGTTCAATACCACGTTTAATTAATAGAATTTTTATTAACAAACCATCAAAACCAAATATAACACAATCAGCAGTTACAGCTGGATGCGGATATTTATAATAATAATTTTCCTGAGCCATAATATTAATGCGTAATTTTTACGCAAAAATAAAGATTTATTTTTATAAGACAAAACTTTCTGCGTAATTTTTACGCAGAAAAAAAGAAAAAAAAGAAATTTAAGATTAATATAATTAAAAGTTAATTAGTTAAGGAGTAAGCATATTGTCTTTAATAAAAAAATATCAAGGCAATGTTTTGTAGCATACCAGATAATATTAATAAAAAAGTATAGAACAGACTAATTCTTTAAAAGAAAAAAAGAGAGAAGTCTTTGTACTTCTCTCTATCCTTAGTAGCGGAGGCCGGACTCGAACCGACGACCTTCGGGTTATGAGCCCGACGAGCTACCACTGCTCCACCCCGCAATATCTCTTTTGCGAGTGCAAAGGTATAACAATTTATTTAAACATCCAAATATTTGAGCAACTTTTTGTTATAAAACAAACAAAGTCACCCAAATATAATTAACTATAGTTTTATTTGTTAAGCGTTTAAGGCTTGTTCGATATCTGCTATAATGTCATCAACATTTTCAATACCAACTGATAAACGTATTAAATCAGGGCGAACTCCTGCTTCAATTAACTGTTCATCACTTAATTGACGGTGTGTGTGACTTGCAGGGTGTAATACGCAAGTACGAGCATCAGCAACGTGTGTTACTATTGCAACAAATTTAAGCGAATCCATAAATCTTATAGACTCCTCTCTTCCACCCTTCAATCCAAAAGATATTACTCCACATGAACCATTTGGCATATATTTTTGAGCCAACTCATAGTATGGATTGTCTGGCAAACCACAATAGTTAACCCATGCTACTTTTTCATTTTTAGAGAGATATTCAGCCACCTTTTGAGCATTACTGCAATGACGGGGCATTCTTAAATGAAGAGTCTCTAAACCTATATTTAACAGGAACGCATTTTGAGGACTTTGAATACTTCCTAAATCACGCATTAACTGTGCTGTTGCTTTAGTTATGTATGCTCCTTTTCCAAATGCTTTTGTATAAGTTAATCCATGATATGATTCATCGGGGGTACACAATCCCGGGAATTTATCGGCGTATGCATCCCAATCAAAGTTTCCGCTATCAACTATACATCCACCAACGCAAGTTGCATGACCATCCATATATTTTGTTGTTGAGTGAACAACTATATCAGCACCCCACTCAAAAGGACGGCAATTTATTGGAGTTGGGAATGTATTATCAACTATTAATGGTACTCCATTTTTATGGGCAACCCGAGCAAATTTCTCAATATCCAACACATCAAGCGAAGGGTTAGAGATTGTTTCTCCAAACAATGCTTTTGTATTTGGCTTAAAAGCCGCATTTATCTCATCCTCTGTTGCATTGGGAGCAATAAATGTTACATCAATACCCAATTTTTTCATAGTTACAGCAAAGAGATTGAATGTTCCTCCATATATTGCTGATGAACATACAAAGTGATCTCCTGCTTGACAAATATTGAATATTGCATAGAAATTTGCTGCTTGTCCAGATGATGTTAACATTGCTGCCACACCACCCTCTAAGGCTGCTATTTTTGCTGCTACCGCATCGTTTGTAGGATTTTGAAGGCGAGTATAAAAATATCCGCTGTCTTCCAAATCAAACAGACGAGCCATTTGTTCGCTTGTATCATATTTAAAGGTTGTACTTTGATATACGGGTACAACTCTTGGTTCTCCTTTTTTAGGTGTCCATCCTGCTTGAACACAGAGTGTTTCAAGATTTAATTTTTTATCCATATCCTTATTAATTATTTCAAGTCACAAAATTATAAAAAGTTAATAATGTAGAGTGTATAAATAATACAAAAATTAATAACATCAGTTTAATATTGACATTATATGATTTTAAACACAGATGATAAAACCAAATATTTATATTCTATGTTATTAATATAAAACTATAAGACGATATGAAACAGCAGCTAATTATTAAAACTATAACAGCATCTATCATAGGTGTTGCATTGTGTATGTTAATTGGGTTAATATCGGGATATATCCAATCTTACTCATTAACTAACTGGTATCCATATCTGAACAGATCTTCACTATCTCCGCCAAATTATATATTTCCTATTGCTTGGGGTATAATTTATATTCTTAACGGCATATCATTAGGTATTATTTGGGGAAGCAATTCACATCTGCGAAACAGTGGAGTAATGCTGTTTTCTATTCAACTTGCACTTAATTTTTTATGGAGTATATTGTTCTTTTATATGCAATCACCAATGCTTGGGTTCATAAATATCTTTATACTCGACATTGCTCTGTTGCTATATATGAAGAGGTGCTACGATATTAAGAAAACAGCATTCTGGTTAAATGTGCCATATATGGTATGGTTACTATTTGCAACATACCTTAATTTATATGTTGTGGTATATAATTAGAATAGAGAGGCTGTGTCAAATTGACACAGCCTCTCTTAGGTTTGAAATTTTTCGAAGTTGCTTACCCTCAGCATAGTTTGTATAAATAGTACTCTGCTTTCGTTTACTCGCAACTTTGTAAGAATTGATAAAATACAAGGCGTTGAAATTTAGGGAGAAAGAAGGACTTATCTGAGTCCTAATACTGAAAACAACACAGTAGTTTGTTAATTGTGGCGCACCGCCTCATATTAAATTTTACTTTTATTTATTATTCCATTAGTTTGCGATAGCGAGGACGTTTAGGCTCTATATTTCCAAGACGCATCTTTTTATTCTCCTCATACTCAGAATAACTTCCCTCAAAGAAGAATACCTCAGAGTTTCCTTCAAATGCAAGAATATGAGTACATATTCTATCCAAGAACCAACGGTCGTGCGATACAACTACTGCACATCCTGCAAAGTTCTCCAATCCCTCTTCCAATGCACGAAGAGTATTAACATCAATATCATTTGTAGGCTCATCAAGTAACAACACGTTACCCTCCTCTTTTAATGCCATAGCCAAATGCAGGCGGTTACGTTCACCTCCCGATAAGACTCCAGCCTTCTTCTCCTGATCTGCACCTGTGAAATTGAAACGAGATAGGTAAGCACGAGCATTAATATCCTTGCCACCCATACGAATTAACTCAACACCTTGTGAAATTATTTGATATACTGTTTTTTCAGGGTCAATATCTTTGTGAGATTGGTCAACATACGCAACTTTTACTGTTTCACCAACCTCAAAAGTACCTTTGTCAGCTTTTTCACTTCCTGTAATTAAACGGAAAAGAGTTGTTTTTCCTGCTCCGTTGGGACCAATAACTCCAACTATACCATTGGGAGGTAACATAAAGTTTAGATTATCAAATAATAACTTATCGCCAAAAGCTTTTGCAACTCCATTTGCCTCAATTACTTTATTACCTAAACGTGGACCATTAGGTATATATATTTCGAGCTTCTCTTCACGCTCTTTTTGATCTTGATTAAGAAGTTTATCGTAAGAGTTAAGACGGGCTTTACCTTTTGCCTGACGTGCTTTAGGCGACATATTTATCCACTCCAACTCACGTTCAAGAGTTTTACGGCGTTTACTTGCCTGTTTCTCCTCCTGCTCCATACGTTTTGTTTTTTGATCGAGCCATGAGGTGTAGTTACCTTTCCAAGGAATTCCTTCGCCTCGGTCAAGTTCAAGAATCCATCCTGCAACATGGTCAAGGAAGTAACGGTCGTGAGTAATGGCAATTACTGTACCGGGATATTGGTTTAGATGTTGCTCTAACCAATCAATTGACTCTGCATCCAAGTGGTTGGTTGGCTCATCAAGCAGTAGCACATCAGGTTGTTGAAGCAGCAATCGGCAAAGAGCAACACGACGTCGCTCTCCACCAGAAAGAGTACCTGCTTTTTGGTCTTCGGGAGGACAACGAAGTGCATCCATAGCACGCTCCAATTTGCTATCAATATTCCAAGCATCGGTTGCATCAATCATATCTTGTAACTCAGCCTGACGTTGGAATAGTTGATCCATTTTGTCGGGATCTTCGTAATATTCGGGTAGTCCAAATTTTTCATTTATCTCTTCGTACTCTTTTAGAGTATCCATTATAGGCTGTACACCCTCTTGAACAAGTTCTTTAACGGTCTTTTCATCATCTAATTGAGGCTCTTGAGGAAGATATCCAACTGAATATCCGGGCGAGAAAACTACCTCTCCTTGATATGAAGTATCTAAACCTGCAATAATTTTCAACAATGTTGATTTACCAGAACCATTAAGACCTATGATACCTATTTTTGCACCATAGAAGAATGATAAGTAGATGTTTTTTAATACTTGTTTTTGTGGAGGGTATGTTTTACTCACTCCCACCATCGAAAAGATAACTTTTTTATCGTCTGCCATACAATATTAATATTTATTCAAAATTCGATATTATTTATATACACACATTAGGTTTGCGAAGTTAATATTTTTTATTTAATATTTGCTCATTAGAAGATTAGAGGTTTTAGAAAATTTATTATTTTTGCATAAAACAAACAAACTATTATATATGAAACTTAATAATTTATACACTTTAGGTGGAATTTCTGCTCTATCAATTTTAGGTGCATGTTCCACTGCAAAAGAGGAAAAACCTCTCAATATTATTTATATAATGACTGATGACCATACACAACAGGCAATGGGGTGCTATGGTTATGATTACGCAAACACTCCAAATTTAGACCGCATAGCAAATGAAGGAGTTATATTCACCAACAGTTATGTTGCCAACTCATTAAGTGGACCAAGCAGGGCATGTATGCTAACAGGTAAACATAGCCACGCAAATGGATTTACTAACAATATAGATTCTTATTTTGACGGTAGTCAGCAAACATTCCCCAAGTTACTACAAAATGCAGGATACCAAACTGCAATTATTGGTAAATGGCATTTACATTCAGTTCCTACCGGATTTGACCATTGGGAGATACTTAACGGACAAGGAGAATATTTTAACCCTCAATTTATCACAAACGGAGATACAACCGTTTGTGACGGTTATGTTACAAATCTTATAACAGACAAGAGTATAGCGTGGTTAGAGGAGAATAAAGATAATGAAAAACCTTTCTGCTTGTTGGTACACCACAAGGCAATTCACCGCAATTGGATGGCTGACACTTGCAACCTTGACGCATACGAAGATGTAGTTTTCCCATTACCTGATAATTTCTATGACGATTACGAAGGTAGAGTTGCGGCAAAAGAGCAAGAGATGGATATTAAGACCAATGATATGGATTTGATATACGATCTTAAAATGTATCGTCCCGGACTTGAAAGTCGCTTACGCCAGAACTATATAACTGATGACGGCAAACATGGTTTATACGGAACAATGAACGAAGAGCAACGCAAAGTATGGGATGCTCATTACACCCCAATTATAAATGATTTTTACGCATCAAACCTTAAAGGTAAAGAGTTGGCTGAGTGGAAATACCAACGTTATATGAAGGATTATATGAAGACCGTAAAATCGTTGGATGACAATGTTGGTCGCCTACTCGCATATTTAGAAGAGAATGATTTATTGGAGAATACCCTGATAGTATATACATCTGATCAAGGATTTTATATGGGAGAACACGGATGGTTTGACAAACGATTTATGTATAACGAATCGTTTAGTACACCTCTAATTATGCGTATGCCTAATGGATATGAGAGACGCGGAGAGATAACCGATCTTGTTCAAAACATTGACTATGCTCCTACATTCCTTGATATTGCTGGAGCAGATATACCTGAAGACATTCAAGGCAAATCAATGTTACCAATATTGAAGAGTGAAAATAACACAATGGAGCGTAAAGCATTATACTACCATTTTTACGAATATCCTGCCGAACATGCAGTAAAGAAACACTACGGAATATATGATGGCAGATATAAACTAATTCACTTTTATGATGATATAGATGTTTGGGAGTTATACGACAGAGCAACAGATCCTAAAGAGATGACAAACCTATATAACAATCCTGAATATAAAGATATAATTATTAAACTCAAACAACAGTTAAAAGAGTTACAGATTGAATATAATGATCCAATTTTAGAGCAATATCCTTTGTAGCGCGTGGTAGGTATGTTACGAGTAGGGGCGGATTTCACTTTGTATTTATTTAAGGGATTACCTCCCCTACTCGCACATTTTATATAAACAAAGGTTTGTTTATTCAAGTAATAAATTAATGCTCTCTGATAATAGAACAATAATGTTATATTTTTGTTCATTAAGAAAAGAAGTTTTATGGAATTAAATAATTTACATGGTCTGCTAATAGGCATTTGCACCTTTTTGATTATTGGACTTTTTCACCCAATAGTAATTAAAGCAGAATACTATTGGGGGACAAAAAGTTGGTGGATATTTTTAGTAATGGGTATTATAGGGTGCGTAGCATCAATACTATGCAACAATCTTACAATATCAGCGCTGTTTGGAGTATTCTCGTTTTCATCGTTCTGGAGTATTAAAGAGGTATTTGAGCAACGTAAAAGAGTTGAGCGAGGATGGTTCCCAGAAAATCCTAATCGCAAGAAATAACATATAGATAATGATAACTGCATCAGTTGTAACATATAATACCGATATTGAGGAGTTGAACAACTGCCTCACTGATATTGAGACTTCAATAATAGGGCGAGTATATGTTATTGACAACTCAAGCAGAGATTATATAGCCCAAACCTGCAAAGGTTTTGACAAGGCAGAATATATTCCATCAGAAAACAGAGGCTTTGGAGCAGGACACAATATTGCCATACGTGAAGCAATGTTAATAGGCAGCGACTATCATATTGTTATGAACAGCGACATTAGTTTTGATGGTTCAGCAATAGAGGTGCTATATAACTATATGAACAATAACCCCGATGTTGCACAGGCACAACCTAAAATTGTATATCCCAACGGAGAAATACAATACACTTGCCGACTACTGCCAACACCTGCAAACCTTATTTTCAGACGTTTTTTACCAAAGAGTTGGGGCAAAAAGATGGACGACAGGTATCTGCTTAAAAACAGAGATTTATCAAAAGAGATGAATATACCATATCATCAAGGAAGTTTTATATTTTTCAGGACAGAGTGTTTTAAAAAGGTTGGACTATTTGATGAACGCTTTTTTATGTACCCCGAGGATATTGATATTACTCGCCGAATGCATAAGTATTACCGCACAATGTACGTACCATATACAACAATTATACACAACCACAGAGCAGAATCATATAAAAACAGAAAGATGCTTAAAATACATATCATAAATATGATAAAGTATTTCAACAAGTGGGGCTGGGTGTTTGATAAGGAACGGAGAGAATGGAATAAGAAGATTAGTTGTTAGCATTATTAGCCAAATAGGAGTAATATCAAATAGTAAAAAGGTTGTAACGTGTGTGTTACAACCTTTGTCTTATTATTGTGTGTTATTCTAAAAACTACCCGTAGGGCGGTTAAGTTAACGAAACCGAAAACTAACAAATCTGCGAGTAAGCAAGTGCAGAGTTATGCTTGCGTAGACTCTGCCGAGCGTGAGCAGATTCAACAAACGAATGTTTGTTAACTAAATTTAAACGCAAGCGTTTAAATTTATGGGCAAACCGCACGGACAGATCGCCCGTAGGAACGGTTGTAGATGTTCCAGCTCACAGAGCTCGAATTGAAGGACAAGTAGCAAGCGCCGCCGTTGTACGTAAAGAGCGAACTCGACCTGTAGGCGCCGTAACTGCCCGCACTGCTAAGATTGCTACCGCTGAGATAGCCTGCCGCAGGGAGAAAAATACTGTTGCCGTTCTTCTTACTTGTTACTTTATACCCGTTTACTCCGTTTTGAGTTGTCCATGTCCATGTGCAGTTATTTGTATTTATTAACTCTTCTTGCTCGTATATTGTGGGCATGCGCCAACTGCCTCCCCAATTTACTCGTGCTGCATCAGCGGATAATGGCAAACTTGTGGGATTTGAAGAGTAAGTATAATTACTTGATGTATAACTGCTCTTTGTTGTTGTCTCGCCCCATGCATAGTAATCACCATAATCTTCTGGAGATTCTGCACCCACATTACAGGTTGCCCATTTTACCGATAAGCCAAGGTCAACATATCCATGTCCGTTATATTTATCTTTAAAGTTGGCTTTTATCTCTATATCTTCGGTTATTGTGGTGGTGTAGGGATTTTGGGTTGAGACCTCTTTCCCTTCCACTGTCCAATTGACAAAGCGACAACCTTCATTAGGGGTAGCAGTGAGGGTTACTTGTCCATTATGACCCACTTGGGTTTTATTTGATTTGGCGGTTCCACCTTCACTTGCTGTTATGGTTACATTATGGAGTGTCACAAAATTGGCTTTGAATTTTGTATCGGCTGTTATTGTCGCCATGTATGGATTCGCCGTTGAAACTACCTTCTCATTTACTGTCCAACTTTCAAAAACGTAACCCTCTTGGGAGATAGCTGTAAGTGTTACTTTACCATTGGTTGCTACTTGCATTTTATCTGTTTTGGCTGTTCCGCCTTCTCCTGATTCTACTGTTACATTATAACTTATAAAATTTGCAATATATTCTACATCTGAGGTAATAGTTATTGTATATATATTCTTCGTTGATACTACTTCTCCATTAAGCGTCCAGTTAACAAAGCTATAGCCTTCGTTTGGTGTGGCAGTTAGAGTTACTTTTGTTCCCTTTAGAAGTTCTCCTTCAGAAGTTGATTTAACCGAACCTCCTTCGCCTGCTGTTACTTTTAATGCATAGTTATCTTTTTCAAAGTTTGCTTTGAATTGTGTTGATGTATTTACTATTGCGATATAAGGATTTTCTCGGGATACTTCTTTATTATTAACTGTCCAGTTTACAAAGCGATAAGTTTCTTCGGGCTTGGCTGTAAGGGTTACTTCCCAACCTTGCATAACTTCTGTTTCTGTTGTCTCTGCCGTTCCACCTTCTCCACTTGATACAGATACTCTACAGGTTACTGGTCCTGAGTCTTTTGAACCTTCCTTTTCTTCTGCACACGATATGGCTACTGTTGTCAATAATGATAATATAATTACCATCATTAAGGTCTTGAGGTGTTTTAACTGTTTCATAATGGTTTTATTTTATGATTTAATGATTTTTATTTGAGTAAAAACAATAAAGTATTAAGCCACAACGGAGATTGCGACTTACAATTTCTGAAACAGCACTAAGGTGTACTATTTGCGATATTATTATATTGTATAGGGGAAATTGTGTGTGTGTGTGTTTATACAAACATTTGAGATTTCCAAATTATTGGTAATCTTTTTACACTTTTCTTTTATATTCAAGGAATTTATATACATAAAATTGTAATTATCACATCACAATGCAAATGTAGTTATTTTTGTTTTATTTAACAAATGTTTATAATTTGAAAAAGTTGTTAGATCTGAGTTGTTAGTCTAATAAGAGAAGGAGATGCACTTCAAGTGTGCAACTCCGTTTTAGCTAACGACTAAGGTGTGCGTAGCGCCACAACTAAAAACTAACAATTAATACCCCTACCCCCTACGGGTACTTCCCCTACATGAGGGGAAGAGTTTGGGTTTTACATTAAACAAACAAAAGGTTGTAACGCGTAGTATTACGTTACAGCCTTTTTGTTATAATATTAATATTAGTTTCTAAAACTAAGGTGTGTAGTACCGTACAACTAAAAACTAATAACTGCGGACAGAGCATTTTTTTTGACGGACACACGATCGTGTGTCCCTACTTGCTTGGTTACAGAATTCTACCCCTCAATTTATCTGATTATAAACGTCTTAATGTCGGGACGTACCATGGTACGTCCGAAAAAACAACCAAAATCAGGGATAATACAACAAAAGGTTGTAACGTTGTTACAACCTTTTGCAAATTATAAGTGATTTATGTTATTCTAACAACTACCCCGAAGGGGCGGTACTTGTGCCGACAACTAACAACTAAAAACTACTTTATTCCGTCTCGTTTCATTATTGCTTCGATACTTGGCTCACGTCCCATAAAATCGATGTAGAGTTTCATTGGTTCTTCTGAGCCTCCTTTTTCAAGGATGTTCTTGCGGAATGAATCGGCAGTTTCTTTATCAAAGATTCCGTTTTGTTTGAATAGTGCAAATGCATCGGCATCTAATACTTCTGCCCATTTGTATCCGTAGTATCCTGCTGAATATCCTCCGTCAAATATGTGTCCGAAGTGTGTACTCATATTTGTTCCTTCTGGCACCGGTAATAGTGTTGCTTTTGCCATTGATGAATACTCTTGTTTTAACATATCGGTTGGTATCTCGCCTTGTAGTGTATGCCATCCCATATCTAAATAGCCTAATGATAATTGACGTAGGCATGCGTATGCTGCGTTGAATTGTTTTGTTGCTTCTACTTTTTCTATTAACTCGGCTGGTATCTTCTCGCCTGTTTGGTAGTGTTCTGCAAATGTGTCTAAGAACTCTTTTTCGCTTAACCAGTTCTCCATTATTTGTGAGGGTAACTCTACAAAGTCGCGATATACTGATGTTCCTGATACTGCTGCATAGTGACATTTTGTTAACATTCCATGTAGTGAGTGTCCGAACTCATGTAGGAATGTTCCTACCTCCTCGAATGTTAATAGTGCTGGTTTGTCTTTTGTTGGTTTGGTAAAGTTCATTACAAGTAGTATGTGTGGACGGCTGTCTGTTCCATCTTTTTCAACCCATTGTTTTTTGAAATCGGTTTTCCATGCTCCTTGTTGTTTTGTTTCGCGTGGGAAGAAATCGGTATAGAGTATTCCCATATAGTTTCCTTCTGCATCGGTTACTTTGAATACCTCTACCTCCTCGTTATATACTGCTATATCGGTTCTCTTCTCAAACTGTAATCCATATAGTGTTGTTGCTAATCCAAATACTCCTTTTTTTACTTTCTCTAAATCGAAGTAGGGTTTTAGCATCTCATCATTCAAATCGTAGTTCTTGGTTTTGTATAGGTTTGAATAGTATGACCAATCCCATGGCATTAGTTCTACTTCTTTTCCTTCTACCTCTTTTGCAAAGTTCTTAATTCTTTTTACGTCTTCTTTTGCTGCAGGGGTGTATGCCTCCAACAGGTTATCTAATAGGTTATATACTGCTTCGGGGGTTTTTGCCATACGGTTGTCAAGTACGTATGTTGCCCAATCTTTATATCCTAATAGATTTGCTAACTCTTTTCGTGCTGTTACTTGCTCTAATATGTTTTGTGTGTTGTCATACTCTCCGCCTAATGCTACTGAGTTATATGCTCGGTATAATTTCTCGCGTAACTCACGGTTTTGTGCATACTTCATAAATGGGAAGAATGAGGGGTATGATACATTAAATAGATAACCTTCTTTGCCTTTTGCTTCGGCACGCATTTTTGCTGCTTCTCTTGCTCCTTCGGGTAGGCCTGCAAGTTCTTCTTCGGTTGTCAAAATCATCTCAAATGCGTTGGTCGATTTTATTTGATTTTGTCCGAAGGTTAGTGATAGACTATCGAGTTTTGATGTTAAACGGCGGTATTGCTCTTTCTCCTCGCCTTGTAGGTTTGCTCCATTGCGAACCATTGATTTGTATGTATCTTCGAGGAGTGTTAATTGCTCGCGTGTTAAGTCTAATGTTTCTCTTGTCTCATATACTGCTTTTATTCTCTCAAATAGTTTTTCGTTAAGAGTTAGGTTGTTTGTATGCTCTGTTAGCATTGGCATCAACTCTTGTGAGAGATTCATCATTGCTTCATCGCCATCGGCTGACAAGAGGTTAAAGAATATGTTTGTTACTCGGTTTAATAGTAATCCTGATGCTTCGTATGCTTCGATTGTGTTTTCGAAAGTTGGTGCTTCGGGATTGTTTATTATTGCATCAACTTCTTGCTGATGTTGTTTTATTCCCTCTATCATGGCTGGTTTGTAATCTGCCAACTCAATTTTGTCGAATGGTGCTGTTCCGAATGGACCATCAAACTCTGATAATAACGGATTTTGTCTGCAACTGCTCATTGTGATTGTTGTGATTAATGCTAAGATTGTAATTAATTGTTTCATATTTCCCTCTCTTTTAGAGTGTAACAATAGTTATTGATTTTAAGGTTTTATTTTATACTTTTGCATAGTGTTGTGCAAAGTTATAAAATTTGATTTAAGAATGAAAGAGAGATTGTGTTTTTTAATAAAGGTTTACATTTGGTTTATTGCTTTTTTTGTATTGCTTAAACCTATTTTTATGTTTAAACATTTTAATCTTTATGGCGAAACTCCTATCAGTGAATGGTTTAATATTATTAAGCATGGCTTGGAGATGGATGTTTCGGTTGCTTCGTATATTATCTCTCCCATTATTATTTTTTTAATTTTTAGTGTTTTCTTCTCTGGTAAATGGTTTAAAATTGCTAATTATATTTATTTGGGTATTATTTCTGCTTTAGTATCTATTATTTGTATTAGCGATTTGGGCTTATACTCTTACTGGGGGTTTAAGATTGATTCTACTCCACTGTTCTACTTGAGTAATCCTTCGGAGGCTTTTGCAAGTGTTAATGTCTGGGAGGTGGTAATTTTCTTTTTAGTTATTATCGCTACCTTCTTTATTTTATATTTACCCTTACGATATTTTACTAAGAAGTGTAACAATTTGCGTTGTTGCAATAATAAGATATTATGTGCTGCTGTTTTTATTTTAACAGGCGGATTTGCTTTTATTGGTATTAGAGGTGGTATTGGCCCTTCAACTATGAATGTGGGAAGAGCATATTACTCTACTGAGGTTAAGTATAACCACGCTGCGATTAATCCTGTTTTCAGTTTTTTATACTCGCTGACTAAAGAGAATGATTTTGCTGATTACGCAAGGTTTATGGATGGACAAATGGCGGATGATATTTTTAACGAACTGTATCCTGAAAGGGTTTTTATTCCAAGTGATGATGAGTGTTGGTTAAAGAATAGAAAGCCTAATATTGTATTACTGTTTTTGGAGAGTTTCTCAAAGGGTGCTTTAATTAATAATGGGAATGTGATTGCTCCAAACTTACTTAAACTAATGAATGAGGGTATTGCTTTTAATAATTTATATGCTAACAGTTTTAGAACTGACAGAGGTCTTTATTCGTTAGTTGATGGTTTTCCTGCTTTGCCTACTGTTTCGTTAATGAAGTATCCTGAGAAAATGGTTAATTTCCCATCGTTAATTAATGCTATTAAGGTGCAAGGATATAACACTTCGTTTTTGTATGGTGGCGATGCTAATTTTACTAATATGCGTCAGTTCTTTGCAACCGGAGGTACTGATGAGTTTGTTACCGATGTGGAGTTGAACGTTAGCAAATTGGAATCGAAATGGGGTGCCAACGACCATATTACTTTTGATTATCTTAAAAATGATATTTTAAGTTATAAGAGCGATAAGCCTTTCTTAAAAGTGTTTTTAACATTGAGTAGTCACGAGCCTTTTGAGGTGCCTTTTAATAAGTTTGAGAACAGATATCTGAACTCTGTTGCATACACCGACAGTTGTTTAGGTGTTTTTATTGATGAAATTAAAAAGAGCCTCGTTTGGGATAATACTCTATTTGTTCTTGTGCCTGATCATGGTGTCAGTTATCTGTTAGATTATAATGAGAGAGGTAAAGATAGCCACTCAATTCCTATGGTGTGGTGCGGTGGTGCTATAAAAGGTCATATAAATATTGATGAGTATGCTTCTCAATCGGATATGGCTTCGACTCTTCTATCTCAATTAGGGGTTGATTATAGCGATTTTAGATATAGTAGAAATATTGCTGATACTTCTCTCTCTAATTTTGCTTACTGGACTTTTACGAATGGTTTTGCTATGACTAACGATAGTACCTTTGTTGTTTTTGATTGTGATGCTAATAGTGCTACTACTATGGAAGGTGCAGATAGTGAAAAACTTTTGCAACAGGGTAAAGCCATATTGCAAAAGTTGTATGATAGGGTTAAATAGTTGTTAGTTTTTAGTTGTACGGTGCTTTGCACATTAGTTTTTAGTTTAAACGGAGTTGCATCTTGAGGTGAAACTCCGTTCTCTTATAAGGCTAATTTGATTAATAATCCTAACAACAACCCAAAGGGCATTTTAAGGTAATTACAAAGTAATTAAAATTGACTAAATGTCAATTTGTGCCTAAAAATGGGGAGTGCAGTGCTCTGCACGACGGAGGTATTAACTCCTATGCGACGGAGGAAATCAGTGCCCTGTGCGACGAGGGAGTGCTTTAGCCGACAACTGATAAAACTGCGAGTAAGAGAGAGCAGATTCAAATTTACTTGAACTCTGACGAGCGAGAGCAGGCTTGAGAAGCGAATGCTTCTCAACTAACAACCAACAACTAACAACTAACAACTGCTTTAATATTCTCAGCAAGTTGTTTGCTAAGTGCGTTTACATCTACATCTAAGCCTGCTTGTTTTATCTCAATTTTAGGCTCTATGATTTGCCACTTCATTGTTTCGGCAAATGCTGTTAAGCGTTTAACTGCTGCTCCTGCCCATGAGTATGAACCAAAGCATGCAAAGGTCTTATTCTTTATCATTCTGCCCTCTATCTTAACACATAAATCGGCTACTTTGGGAAATAATTCTGAATTATATGTGGGAGAGCCTAATATAAGTGTGTTGTACTTGAATATATCACGTAACACATACGAAGCATCAACTTCTGATAGGTCGTGAATTACAACGTTCTTTACTCCTGCCTCTACAAGTGATTTGTATATTGCTTTTGCAACGTCTGCGGTGTGACCATACATACTTCCGTATGCTATAACTACTCCCTCCTCGCCTTCGTAACGAGCCATACGATGATATTGTTCTACAACTTGAGGTAGGTATTTATTCCATACCGGTCCATGAGTTGAACAGATATAGTTAATGGGTAATGTTGATAGTTTTTCGATTGCCTTCTCTACTGGACCGCCATATTTTCCAACTATGTTTGAATAGTAACGATACATCTCATCTGTAAAGATTGACATATCGGCAGACTCATCCATTACATCTTGATTCAAGGATCCAAAGGCTCCAAAGGCATCTCCTGAGAATAGAACTCCTTCTTCATCGATGTAGGTCATCATTGTTTCGGGCCAATGTACCATTGGTGTTAAATAGAATGATAGGGTTTTATCTCCTATATTTAACTTCTCTCCATCGGTTATCTCTTTTACGTTCTTGGTTATTCCGTAAAATCCCTCTAACATTCCTAATGTTTTTTTATTACCTATGACTTGAATATCGGGGTATTTTTCTATTAACTTAAGTAACGATGAAGAGTGATCGGGTTCCATGTGATTTACTACTACATAGTCTATCTTCTCTCCCGATATTACCTCCTCAATTTGTGAGAAAAATATATCGTTATATGAGTATTCTACTGTATCTATAAGTACATTTGACTTATCTTTTATTAAATATGCATTATAACTTACTCCGTAGGGTAATGGCCACAATCGTTCAAATAGGGTTGTGGTATTATCGTTTACTCCTACATAATATACATTATTTGTTATCTCTCTTTTCATTATTCTTGCTTAATATTAATCTCTAAATCGTTTTAGTATATCTCCGTATGCATCTATTCTGCGATCGCGAAGGAATGGCCACCAACGGCGTACATTTTCGGTGCGTTGCATATCTATTTCAATGACTTTATTCTCCTCGGCATCTGTTGGTGCTTGATATAGAAACTCGCCTTGTGGTCCTGCCACAAAACTACTTCCCCAGAATGTTATTCCGTTTGTTACTCCTGATGGATCAGGCTCATATCCTACTCTATTAACTGAGATTACTGGAAGTCCGTTTGCTACAGCATGACCTCGTTGTACGGTTATCCACGCCTCGCGTTGACGTGATTTCTCCTCTGGGGTGTCGGTACTCTCCCAACCTATGGCTGTGGGATATATCAACATATCTGCTCCTGCAAGTGCCATTAATCGAGCTGCTTCGGGGTACCATTGATCCCAACATACCAATAATCCAAGTTTACCAACTGATGTCTGGATTGGATTAAAGCCCATATCGCCCGGTGTGAAATAAAATTTTTCGTAATATGCTGGATCATCGGGTATGTGCATTTTTCGGTATTTACCTGCTATTGAGCCATCTTTCTCAAATACTACTGCGGTGTTATGATACAATCCTGCTGCTCGCTTCTCAAATAGCGATGTTACTAATACTATACCACACTCCTTTGCTATTGAACTATAAAAGGGGATTGCTTCGCCTGGAAATGGCTCTGCTAAAGAGAAGTTTTCGGTATTCTCTACTTGACAAAAATATAGTGTATCGTGCAACTCTTGCAAAACTACTAATTCTGCTCCTTCGGCTGCACATTTTTTTATATTCTCAGATAGTCTCTTGCGATTTATCTCTTTATCGGCAACTATTGATTGTTGTACCAATCCTATTTTTAATATTTTTTCTGACATATTTGTTTGTTATATTACTATGCAAAGTTACGAATATTTGAGCATCCTATAAAATGATTTCGGAATATTTATTTTTATATAAGGTTATTTAATTGTTAGATTGATATTTTTCTTGAATTTGTGATAATCTCGAATATACTTTCGCTCGCTGTAAAAAATATTCAAGTAAACTTGATATTTCTTGCTCGCTTACTCCTTTTATTTGAGATAAATCTCGAATATACTTGCGCTCGCTGTAATAAATATTCAAGTAAACTTGATATTTCTTGCTCGCTTACACGTATATTTGAGCATCTTATAAAATGATTTCGGAATATTTATTTTTATATAAGGTTATTTAATTGTTAGATTGATATTTTTCTTAAATTTGCAATAATAGTAATTTAATTGCCATTGGCGTTTAAAATTAATGATTGATATGTTATTGAATAGCGTAAATTCTCCTGCCGATGTTAAAAAGTTTTCGACTGATGAACTTAATATTTTAAGTAGTGATATTAGAGAGTGTTTAATTAAGAAACTTAGTGTTAATGGCGGTCACTGCGGTCCTAACCTTGGTATGGTTGAGATGACTATTGCTCTGCACTATGTTTTTAACTCGCCTACTGACAAGATTGTTTTTGATGTGTCGCATCAATGTTACACTCACAAAATATTGACCGGGAGAAAAGAGGCTTTTATTAATCCTCTAAAATATAAGTGTGTTTCGGGTTATACCGAGCCAAGCGAAAGCGAACACGACCACTTTATTGTTGGGCATACTTCAACAAGTGTGAGCCTTGCCAGTGGTATGGCTAAAGCAAGGGACTTGAAAGGCGAAAAGTATAATGTTATTGCCATTGTTGGTGATGGCTCGCTAAGTGGCGGTGAGGCTTTTGAGGGCTTAGATTATGCTGCTGAATTGAACTCCAATATGATTGTTATTGTGAATGATAATCAGATGTCGATTGCCGAGAACCATGGTGGTATTTACAAAAATCTTGCTTTGTTAAGGGAGACAAACGGCTGTGCCGAGTGTAACCTTTTTAAGGCAATGGGATTTGATTACAAGTATATTGCCAATGGTAATAACATTGAGGAGTTGATTAGTGCTTTTAATGAGATTAAGGATTGTAATCACCCTATTGTTGTTCATATTAACACTTTAAAAGGCAAGGGCTATCAACCTGCCGAAGACAATAAAGAGAGTTGGCACTTTTGTTCTCCTTTTGATATTGAGAGTGGGAAACCTCAACAATCGGGAGGGAAGAGTATTGACTACCAAACTTTAACAGCAGACTATCTTTTAGATAGAATGAAAACCGATAAGAGCATTGTTGCTATTACTGCTGGTACTCCAACTGTTATGGGATTTGATGCTAAACGCAGAGAGAAAGCAGGTGAGCAATTTGTTGATGTTGGTATTGCTGAAGAACACGCTGTTGCTCTTGCAAGTGGTTTGGCAAAGAGTGGTGCTAAACCTGTTTTTGGTGTGTATAGTACTTTTATTCAGAGGGCATACGACCAAATCTCTCAAGATTTGTGTATAAACAATAATCCTGCAACGTTATTGGTTTTCTGGGGTTCTTTAGGTAGTATGAACGATGTTACTCACTTATGTTTCTTTGATATTCCTCTATTAAGTAATATTCCTAATTTGGTTTATCTGGCTCCAACCTGTATTGATGAATATTGGGCTATGTTAAATTGGAGTATTAATCAAACTGAGCATCCTGTTGCTATTAGAGTTCCTGCTGGTAAAGAGGCTACTAAGGTTGTTAATATTGAAAAGTGTTACTCGCCAATTAATAGATATAAGGTTATTGATGAAGGTAGTGACGTTGCAATTATTGCGGCTGGTAGTTATTTTAGTTTGGGCGAAAGGGTTGCTTCTTTATTAAGTTCTAAATATGGTATTACTCCTACTCTTATTAACCCAAGATATTTAACTGGTATTGACAAGTGTGTTTTAAACTCGCTTAAAGAGAATCATAAAGTTGTTGCAACGCTTGAAGATGGAGTTTTAGATGGTGGCTTTGGAGAGAAAATTTCGAGATTCTTTGCTCCTTCTGATATGAAAGTTCTTAACTTTGGTGCTAAAAAAGAGTTTGTTGACAGATATAATATTAAAGAGCTCTTAAGAGCTAACCATCTTACTGATGAGATAATTGTAGAGGATATTATTAATTGCTTGAGAAGTTGTTAGTTGATGTATGCTTTTTAACTCTTTAGAGTTTCTTATATTTTTACCAATAGTTTTTATACTATATTGGTTTGTTTTTAGACAATTAAAAATTCAAAACTTATTTATTGTTATCGCCAGTTATATTTTTTATGGTTGGTGGGATAAGGAGTTTTTGATTTTAATTGCCATTACCTCTCTTTTGAGTTATTTAAGCGGTATTGTTATTGAGAAGTTTGAGGGTAAACGCTTGTGGCAAAAGGTTATAAGTGCTTCAAATATTATCCTGAATATTGGAATACTGGGTTATTTTAAATATTGCAACTTTTTTGGTGAGAGTTTTGCCCAGATGCTGAACTCGTTGGGCATTAATGTTGATTGGGTTACTCTTGATATTATTCTGCCTGTGGGTATTAGTTTTTATACTTTTCAGGCTTTGAGTTACTCTATTGATGTTTATAGGGGCAAAATTAAAGCTACTCGCGATATTGTTGCTTTTTTTGCTTATATAAGTTTCTTTCCTCAACTTGTTGCTGGTCCTATTGAGAGAGCAACAAACTTGTTACCTCAGATGCTAAAGAAACGCTCTTTTGACTACTCTTTGGCGGTGGATGGTTGTAGGCAGATTATTTGGGGTTTCTTTAAAAAGATGGTTGTGGCAGATAATTGTGCTATTGCTGTTGATACTATTTGGGGGAACTATCAAAATGAGAGTGGCTTTACACTTATGATGGGTGGAGTGTTCTTTGCTTTTCAAATTTATGGCGACTTCTCGGGATATTCTGATATTGCAATTGGTAGTGCTAAATTGTTTGGTATTAATCTTAAACAGAACTTTAACTTTCCATACTTCTCTCGTAATATTGCCGAGTTCTGGAGAAGATGGCATATCTCTTTAACCACCTGGTTTAAGGACTACTTATATATACCATTAGGCGGTAGTAAATGCTCTATGCCAAGAGTTATTTTAAACACCTTTATTATTTTTACAGTAAGTGGTATTTGGCATGGGGCTAACTGGACTTTTATTGTTTGGGGTGTATATAACGCTCTATTATTTATTCCCCTACTACTTACAAAGCAAAATAGAAAGTATTTAGACGTGGTTGCCAAAGATAGAGTATTACCAACTTTTAAAGAGTTATCTCAAATTACTCTAACATTTATATTGGCTGTTTTTGGATGGATTATATTCCGTAGTGCTTCAATTGAAGAGGCGATTGAGTTTATATCTATTATCTTGTCAAGTTCTGTATTGGATATTGGTTTACCATATGGTAAAGGTGCATTAGTTGCTATTGCATTTATGCTTATTGTTGAGTGGTTTAACCGAGATAAGAGTTATGGTTTGCAAATAAGTGGTAGTGGTGTTTTTAAATATTCTGCTATAAGATGGTGCATTTACTATGGGATTATTATTGCTACCATTTTATTTATGAGTGCAAATAAGTCATTTATCTATTTTCAGTTTTAGCGTAATGAGCAAGTTTATTTTTAAAATATTTATATTTATTGTTCCATTGATTGCTGTATTGGCAACTCTGGAATATATTGCTCGATTGACTCCTAATTCATATAGATATAAGGATGAATATATTTGCAACTACCACGATAGTATAAATACTCTTATATTGGGTAGTTCTCATACGTTCTATGGTGTTAACCCAGAGTTTTTAAAGAATGGTTCGTTTAACCTTGCAAATGTATCGCAAGACTTGAAATTTGATTTGTTTCTATTGGAGAAATATATTGATAAGTGTAAGAACCTTAAAACTGTAATTATTCCCATATCATATTTTACTCTATACGAAACTCCATTGGATAGGGGCGAAGAGAAATTCAGGGTTAAGTTCTATGAGCATTATATGGGGTACAATGACTCTATTTTGTATTCTGTTGAAAAATTAGAACTTTTTGATATTTCTATATTACAAGAGAAGATTAAAAACTTTGTAAATTATAGCTGTAACAATAGTTATGATTTGGGATATAATTCGTCAGGCTGGGCTACTGGCTATAAAGAGAGCAAGATTGATAGTAATGATGAAAAAGATGCTATAAAAACTATTGCAAGGCATACTCCAAGCGAGGAATACGTTGATGTAAATATTGAGTATCTTAACAAGATTGTAACTCTTTGCTATAAAAACAATGTTAGACTTTTCTTTATTACAACCCCTACTCTACCTGCTTATTATAATAATATTGATAATAACAGATGGAGTTATACAACTTCGGTTATAAACAAGATCTGTTTAAAATATAACGCATCGTATTACAACTACCTAAAAGATGATAGATTTGTGAACTCCGATTTTTTTGATGTTGATCATCTTTGCCATCAGGGTGCTGAGAAATTTAGCAAAATATTAAAGGAGGAGATTTTTGAATAGGATGCTTTCACTCTTTTAGATAAAATTAAACACTGAGAAGATAAATATACCTCCTCAGCGTTATTTAAGCGTTATTTATATTAAACCTATTTTATTGACTATGCTTGTTTAATATAGTTATAGTTAAACGTATTTGATTCTCGTAATGAGTATCGGGTGTTATTTTACTGATACTACACTCAAAAATATCACCCCAGCCCATATCAAAGAATTTGGCTAAATCTCCATTACATTCAGTTGGGATATATCCTAACAAATAGTCAACTCCATCAATATCGTAATATACTACTTTGATTGCGTCTGGATCATACTTATTATCTCGCTCCCTCTCTAATTGCAATTTAATACCAATAAATAGTTCTTGCCATACATCATTCACTTCGTGATATTTACGACCTGCAAGATTACACTCTAAATAAAACAATTTCCTTTTTTCCATAATTCAACGAGTTTAAGTTTGTACTATTTAAAATTATCTACTACAAAAGTAATCAGTACTTATGCCAAAACTTAGCATATATTTAATAATTCTTATAAAAAGTTAGATAATGGATAAAGAGCATATATCAATTAATTGTTGTATCTTCGCAAAGCGTAAAAATGAAAGAATGAAAACAAGAATTTTAAAGATCAGCTTAATTGCGTTAGCTTCAATCATATTGATTATATGTGGTGTCTGCTGGTATATATATAATAAAATTAATACTCCTAATAATTGTACTGACAGTTTTAGTTTATATATTGATGAGAATACAACTCGTGAGGATGTTGTGTCGGTTATTAATGACAGATGCAATGAGGATGCAGCATATTGGGTAGATAAGATTTTTGAGGTAAAAAAGAGAAGAGTAAACAGGTATACTGGATTTTACAAGATTACTCCTGAAATGAGCGCTTGGGATATTTATAATATTCTTGCTTTGGGAGATAATAGCACCGCAAATGTTACATTCAACAATATTAGAACAAAAGAGGGTTTAGCTAAGGCTATTTGCAAAAATATAAATATGCCTGCCGACTCTTTATATAAGGCTATATGCGATAATGATGTTTGTAAAAGTTATGGTTTTGACACTGTAAGCATTGTTACTATGTTCTTGCCTGATAGTTATAATATTTTTAAAACTACTACTGCTAAGAACTTTTTAGACAGAATGTATAAAGAGTATAATAACTACTGGAACGAAGAGAGATTGAATAAAGCAAAGGAGAATAATATGACTCCATACGAGATTACTATTCTGGCTTCAATTGTTGAGGAGGAGACTAAAAAGCCTGATGAAATGGATATTGTTGCAGGGTTGTATATCAATCGTATAAATAAGGGTATGTTATTGCAATCGGACCCTACTGTTAAATTTGCAACAGGTGATTTTTCTCTTAGACGTATTCTTAATAAACACCTGAAAATTGACTCTCCTTATAATACTTATATGTATAAGGGGTTGCCTCCTGGTCCTATTCGTATTCCTTCTAAAATTGCTATTGAGAAATCTCTTAATTATAAAAAATCGAACTATATTTTTATGTGTGCAAAAGAGGATTTTTCGGGATACCATAATTTTGCCACATCACTAAGAGAGCATAACAGAAATGCGGCTAAATACCGTAGAGAACTTAATAAACGTAATATTAAATAATTTATGAAAATTGCAATAGTTGTTGCTCTTCAAAGCGAACTTGAGTGTACTAAACGCCTTTTCTCAAATATTGAAGAGATTTGCTGCGATAATGTTACATACTATTTTGGAGAGTGTAACGGGCATCAGATTATAGTATCGCAATCGGGTATTGGAAAGGTGTGTGCCGCTACAAGATGCCACGATATTATTGCCAACTTTGAGCCTGATTGTATTATTAATACTGGTTTAGCAGGTGGTATTGATATTAAATCGAAAGTGTGCGATGTTGTTGTTGGTAGCGAAGTTGCTTACCACGATGTTTGGTGTGGTGATGGTAGCGAAATTGGCCAGGTTCAAGGTTTTCCTCTGAAGTTTGAAGGCGACAAGATGATAGTTGAAAAGATATTGAGTAATCGCACCGATGAAGATAGAATTTATAAAGGGTTAATTTGTACCGGCGATCAATTTATCACTGATGACAATAGATTAAAAGAGATTAAAAATAATTTTAAAGATGCTATTGCAGTTGATATGGAGTCGGCGGCATTTGCTCATTGCTGCTATATGAAAGGTGTTCCTTTTGTTAGCATAAGGGTTATTAGCGATACTCCGGGAAGTGATGACAATATCGAGCAATATAATAACTTCTGGGAAGTTGCTCCAGAGAAATCGTTTGACGTTATTAAAGATTTAATTTATAAATTGTAATTTTATTATGGATAAGATACCAAGTTTTACTATTGATCACAATAAATTGCTACGCGGTATATATGTTTCGCGTGTTGATGTTTTTAATGGGGTTGCTATAACTACATTTGATATAAGAATGAAAGAGCCAAACCGGCAAGAGGTTATGGGACAAGGAGGATTACACACAATTGAACACTTGGCTGCTACTTATTTGAGGAACAATAATGAGTGGAAAGATAAGATTGTATATTGGGGACCTATGGGATGTAGAACAGGAAACTATCTAATTATTGCCGGAGAATACAAGAGTGCAGACATTGTTAAACTTATGAAAGAGACTTTCTCTTTTGTTAGAGACTTTGAGGGAGAGATTCCCGGTGTTGCTCCTAAAGATTGTGGAGACTGGACTTGCCACGATTTAGAAGATGCTAAACGTGAGGCTGCAATTTATGTAAGTGAGGTTTTGGAGAATATAAAAGAGGAGAATTTAGTTTATCCGATTTAGGATTTATTGGTAATACTATAACATAAAAATAGGGAGCAAGTGATGATTTGCTCCCTATTTTGGTATGTAGTCAATATTATTTTGCAACCTTTGCTGTCTCAGGAACTTCGCCTGTTAGTGCATTTAGGAATGCTTCTATGTTATCAACCTCTTGTTGTGTAAGGTTTATATCTAATTGATATTCGCCCATATACATAATAGCATTCTTCAATGATGTTATTGTTCCATCGTGGAAGTATGGTGCAGTAAGTGCTACGTTACGTAATCCAGGTACTTTGAATTTATGACGGTCATATTCTGATTTTGTCTCTTTATATCTTCCAAAATCTTCGTTAGTTAACTCTGTTCCACGTGCAGAGAAATAGTTAGAACGTGTTCCCATCAACTCGTATGTGTTACCTCCAAGATTAACACCGCTATGGCATGTTGCACAACTATATTTTTTGAAGTCGTTGTATCCGTCAATTTGTTGTTGAGTCATTGCAGTAACATCACCCATCATATATCTGTCAAAGGGAGAGTTCTTTGTAAGCAATGTTTTCTCAAACTCTTGAATTGCATCTGTTATTGTTGCCTCAGAATATCCTTCGGGATATACTTTTTTAAACTCTGATGTTAATGCTTTATCTTTTTTAAGTTTTGCTATTATCTCATCAAACGAGTTAGACGCCATCTCAACCGGGTTTAGTGGAGGACCTGCTGCTTGTGCTGCAAGAGTTGCCGCTCTTCCGTCCCAAAATTGAACAAAGTTATATACTGCATTATATACTGTTGGTGCATTTACTCCTCCTAATTTACCATCTACACCCTCAGAGAATTGTTTATTATCAACACCTCCTGTCTCCAATCCATGGCATGATGCACATGAAATGGTATTGTCTAATGATAAACGAGTATCGTGATAAAGTTTAAATCCTAACTCAACTTTTGCTGAATCTACTGGAATGTCGTACAATATTGGAAATACCGGCTCTGCTGATAATTTATCTGCTAACTCGGCATCCTGAAGTTGTGAAAGATAACCTTCAAGACGTTGTTGCTTTGCCCAAGAGATTATAACATCTCTTTTTTCTTGGGTAAGTTGAGTTCCCCAATGCAATAGATAGAATCGTGCTGGAGGCATATTACCTTTAATCGCAATCTGCTCAATTTTATTAACAGCAGTAATTGAGATAGGCTCTCCTTTTGCCATTGAGTCCATAACAGGTTGTAGGTTCTCCTCTTTTAATGCCGCATTCATATCTTGATAGATAGGACGACGCACCAAAGGAATCTTTGCATAGAAAGGCAGATCGGGAGTGTAACTATGACACATCAAACATTGAGCATCAGTTAGGATTTCGTAAACTTGTTCGTTTAATGATAGGTCTTTTGAAGGCATTCTATTTACTAAATTATAGACTGCAAACAGAAGTATTGCCAACAAAATAGCAGAACCCAATATTATCTTTTTCATGATATATGTTTTATATATTTATAAATATAACTCTCATTTAAATACAAAAATAGAGATATTTTTTTATTTACAATTATTTTATCCCTATTTTTTACTACTTTTGTTTTGGTTCAAATAAAATTTATAGTAATGTCAAATTATATACTACCCCCAGAATGGGCAGAGCAAAGCGGTGTTCAACTTACATGGCCTCACGCCGATACCGATTGGAACTATATGCTTAATGAGGTTACAGAGTGTTATATTAATGTGGCTCGCGAAATTGCAAAACGCGAGAAACTGATAATAGTAACACCCCATATAGAAGAAGTAAAAAAAATTATATCTAATGTTGTAAATATGGATAATGTTACACTTGTGGAGTGTAATAGCAACGATACTTGGGCTCGCGACCATGCTGGTATTACAGTTATTGATAACGAAACAGGGAACTATGTTATAACCGATTTTGGGTTTAATGGCTGGGGTCAAAAGTTTGAGGCATCTTTAGATAACCAAATAACATTTAACTGTTACAAAAAAGAGTTATTCAATGCCGATTACAGAAATATGAACGACTTTATATTAGAGGGTGGTTCTATTGAGGTTGATGGTAATGGCTCGTTAATGACTACCACACATTGCTTAATGTCAAAATTCCGGAACCCTCAGTACAACAGAGAGGAGATTGAGGATATACTAAAAGAGAGTTTTGGTGTAAACAATATAGTTTGGATTGATAATGGTTATTTGGCAGGTGATGACACCGACAGCCATATTGATACCCTTGCAAGATATTGCCCTAACAACACCATTGCATACGTTAAGTGCAACAACTCTGATGATGAACATTATACCGAATTAAAGGCTATGGAAGAGGAGTTGATAAATGCCAAAAACAATGACGGACAACCTTATAATTTAATTGCATTACCTATGGCTGATGAAATTATTTTTGATGGAGAAAGACTCCCTGCTTCGTATGCAAACTTTTTAATAATGAACAACACTGTTCTTATGCCAACATATAACCAACCAGAGAATGACAAAGCGGCTATTGAGGCAATTTCAAAGGCATTCATAGGTTACGAAGTTGTTGGCATTGATTGCGTTGCTCTAATTAAACAACATGGCTCATTGCATTGCATTACTATGCAGTATCCTAAAGGGGTGGTGTAAAAAAAATTATATTACATAAATATTTTATTAATATTATTTGCCAATTTTTAATAAATTTGCATCGTAAATATATAATTAGTCAGATATATTTATTATAAATAACTCATTATTAAGCTTTTACTAATATTTAAATAAAATTTGCCTATGATATATTAAAGTATTTTTGAAGCACATAATACATATTTAAAATAAAGCGTTTTAGCATTTATTCTATCCATATCTAAAGTTTGCCGACTTAATTGACCGATATGAATAATAGCGAAGATGCTCGTACTATTTCGTACGGGCTTTTGGTTATTTCTATCGGTCGGGTTGCGGCAAACACCTAGATATGGGAAATAAATCAGAAGTCCGTATTTTTTTGTGCACAATTCATTTATAGATTTATAAGTAGTTAATATGAACATTGTAGTCTTTATTCTGTTATATCTAAAGTTTGCCGACTTAATAAATAAGACTGAAAAGAATAAAACAAATATACTTCTTAAATAGTATTTGAGAATGTAGTTGTTTATCATAATATCAGATTTATATATAGGACATGAATAAGCTACTATATTTTAAAATAATGATATGAGAAGAATATTTATTATATCGCTTTTTATTATTTCCTATAATTTAAATGCATTAGAACCAATAAAATTCATTGACTCAAATAAGAATTCAAATCTGTTTAAAGAGTTGTATATCTCCTCTTTTGAGAATAAAATCTACCAATTGCAAGAGGGCAAAAATGTAAATACCTATTTAGAAGATATACCTGCCAATAGTGTGAATTTAAGAATAATGTCTATCACTCGTAATAGGGTATCATCAGCAACAGGTCAAAACTTTTGGAATTTGGTCTTTTATATAAACACTCCATTATACGAAACACGCGATGGAAAGAACTATATTATTCGCGATGCAGCAGGTAATGTTCAATATACAAAAGATTCAATTCTCTTTTTTACCCTATCGGAGGAGAAGAACGGTGTTATAGATGAAACATTAACACTAACCAATGTCCTTTATGAGGAGAACGGAGTAGAGTATAAATCTTTTAATTACAAGCTAAAACTATATGCAGTAATCGATTGGGAATTGATGACGCAAGGCACAAGTATAAATTTCTATCCACGAAATGTTTTGCAGTCGGCATACGATATTAACTCTTCGCCACAAATAAAAGAGTATATAAAGGAGAAAGAGAGTAGTCTGCCAATAAAGATTGAAGCAAAAGCCACATTCAATTTAACTCCCGAGAATAGAATTGCCCTATATGGAGCAAGCCTATGTTCCGATAGCTATCCATGGTTTAAAGAGTGGTTAGAGAGATATACAGGAGCAGAGGTGCTAAACGCAGGCAATCCTGGTTGGAATGCAAAACAATTAGCCAGTACCGATTACTATAATAAGATAAAATCTCTCAATGCCGATATTATATATATAATGGTTGGTGGCAACGACAAGGGAGATAATGTAGGAACATTCGGAGCTGTATCAAGCCAACCATTAGTAGAGGAGATTCCATTAAGCGAAGAGTGGAGCAATAGCGAAGCCAGCAGTAAAGATTACCTCTTTATACAATCGCTCGATTATGTATTGCGAAAGCTCAAATCGGAGTATTACAATGTAAATAACTCTAGAAAAGAGGATAAACGTTTCCCCTATATAGTGGTAGGGACATTCCCCTCGCAACATCGAGAGGGTTGGCAGTTTACAGAGTATAACAACCCGCAGAATTGGCTTAATAAACGCAACGCCATAGTAGAGTGTGCCAATAAAAACAATTTGCCCTGTATCGATATGTTCTCGGAGTTAGGCATTGATTGGGACAAAGAACCATACTATAATCAAGATTTTGATTACAACACGGCAACAGGAAGACCCACACTTGTAAATCGAGGAATATATACCCTCGATGGATTGCATCTAAACGAGAGGGGATTTCAACGTATGGCAAACTTGTTGAGTGGGGCTTTAGCTTTACCATACAATCATATTATTTCAAATAGTGATACAATTATTAATAAATGGGAATTTAACTCATCTTTAAACTCAATAATAATAGGCAAATCAATATCATTAATAGATACAGGCGCATTTTATTATTGTAAAAATTTAAAAGAAATAAGTCTATTATCCTCTTTACCTCCAGTAATTAAAGATGAAAATGTATTTTATAACGTAAATAAATCTATTCCCGTATACATACCTATTGGTTCAATTAATGCTTATAAATCTGCCTATGGATGGAAAACCTTTACTAACTTTATAGAGTGTGATTTTACAGGAGTTGAAGAGGAGAAAATATCAACTAACAACATTAAGGTTATTGCTGGTAACAAAATAGAGATGAACGATTACTATGGCAATTTACGCATTGTAAATCTTTCGGGACAAGTTATTAAAGATATATATGTAGATGGCTCTACTCAAATAACTTTACCTAAAGGTATATACATTGTAGTAACTGAAAATAATGCTCAAAAAGTAATTTTGTAAAATATTGTTCTAACATTGATAATTTAATTTATATAATATGAATGGGCTTACAATGATGTAAGCCCATTCATTATTTTAATAGTATATATCTTATAAATCCTAAATCACTCCTTTTGATGAGGGGATTACTCCGTTTAATACATCACGAGTGATTGCCATTTTTATTGCTCGTGCAAAGGCTTTGAAGATTCCCTCTATTTTGTGATGTTCGTTTACTCCTTCGGCTTTTATGTTGAGGTTCATTGCGGCTGAATCGGACAAGGATTTGAAGAAGTGCATAAACATCTCGGTTGGCATATCCCCTACATACTCGCGTTTAAATTCGGCATTCCATACTAGCCAAGCACGTCCGCCAAAATCGAGGGCTACACTACATAATGAGTCGTCCATTGGGAGATAAAAGCCATAGCGGTTTATTCCTCGTTTATCGCCAAGTGCTTTGCGAAGTGCCTCTCCTATTGCTATTCCTGTATCTTCAATTGTGTGGTGTTCATCTACATTCAAATCTCCTTTTGTAACTATGGTTACATCCATTCCTGAATGGCGTCCGAGTTGGTCGAGCATATGGTCAAAGAATGATAGTCCTGTTGATACACTACTCTTGCCTGTTCCATCAAGATTTATCTTTACATATATGTCTGTTTCAGATGTTTTTCGAGAGACTTCTACTACTCGCTCTCCTGCTATCAGGTAGGCTGATATTTGATCCCACGATGTTGCTACAAGTGAACATACCTCCTCGAGATTTTTCTCTTTTAGTTTTACTTCTCCCTCCTCTTTTGTTGGTGCTAATAGTATTGCTTTTGCTCCAAGATTTTTGGCAAGCATTACATCTGTTACTCTATCACCTATTACATAAGACTCAGCAAGGTTGTACTCTCCTGTCATATATTTTCCCATCATTCCTGTTCCGGGTTTTCGGGTTGGTTTGTTTTCATGTGGGAACGAGGGGTCTATTAATATATCTTCAAACTCTACTCCTTCATTTTTAAATGCTTGTAACATTTTATTTTGTGGGGGCAGGAATGTTTCTGTTGGGAATGAGTCTGTTCCTAATCCGTCTTGGTTTGAGACTATTACAAATTCATAATCTAATCGTTCTCTGATTAACGACAGATTACGAAATACTTTGGGCATAAACTCAAGTTTCTCGAGCGAGTCTAATTGATAATCAACGGGTGGCTCTACTACTAATGTTCCGTCGCGATCAATGAATAGTGCTTTCTTCATATAGGGTGTCTATTTTTTGTATGATTTTAATGCCGATATTACTTGCTTGTTCTCTACGGCTGTCCCGACTGTTATTCTTATACAGTTATCGCATAAGGTTATTCCATTACGATTACGGGCTACTATTCCTTTATTTATAAGATAGTTGTATATTGCATCGGCATCGGTTGTTTTTACGAGCACAAAGTTTGCATCGGTTGGGTATATCTCTGTTATACACTTTACTTTTGAGAGTGATTTTACAAGTTTATCTCTGTTCTTAAGTATCTCGTTTACCTTTTTTTCAACTGATGCAAAATTATCCAACAATTTTATGGCATAACGTTGTGTTAATATGTTTACGTTATATGGGTATTTTACTTTGTTGAATATTGATATTATATCGGGTGATGCAAATGCCATTCCCAAACGTACTCCTGCACTGCCCCACGCTTTTGAGAATGTTTGTAACACAACCATATTGGGGTACTCTTTTAGTTTTTGCAGATAGGATGGTTGCGATGAGAAATCGATGTACGCTTCATCTAATACTACTATACCTTGAAAGTTTTGCAATACTTTTTCTACCTCTATTGGGTTTAGTGCATTTCCTGTTGGATTGTTTGGAGAGCATAGCCATATTATCTTGCTATTTTCATCGGTGGCTGATAGTAAATCTTCAGCACTAAATTGATAGTCTGCTTTTAGTGATACTTTGCGATACTCTACGTTGTTTATATCGGCACATACTGAATACATTCCGTAAGTTGGTTCAAGTGATACTACATTGTCGGTTTGTGGCTCACAAAAGATACGATATAACAAATCGATTGGCTCGTCACTTCCTACTCCCAAGAATATATTTTCAACTGCTACTCCTTTTAATTTTGAGATCTTATCCTTTACTTGCAGTTGTAATGGATCGGGGTATCTGTTATATGGTGTATCGTATGGATTTTCGTTGGCATCGATAAATATTGAAGCCTCTCCCTTAAACTCGTTTCGTGCAGATGAATAGGGCTTTAAACTATATATATTCTTGCGTACTAATGTTTTTAGTTCTTTCATTGCTTAATCTTTTAACCTTATTGATACAGCATTTTTATGAGCATCCAAACTTTCGTTTGCTGCCATAATCTCAATGGTTGCTCCTAAGTTCTTTAGGCCTTCTTGTGTAATCTCTTGATAGGTTATCTTACGATTAAAACTATCTAAATTTACTCCGTTATATCCTTTTGCATAACCACTTGTTGGCAGTGTGTGGTTTGTTCCTGAGGCATAGTCTCCTGCGCTCTCAGGGGTATATGGTCCTAAAAATACAGAGCCTGCATTTTTAATCTTTTCGCCTATTGCATTATAATCTTTACAAGAGATTATAAGGTGTTCAGGTGCATACTCGTTTGTAAAATCAATTGCATCTGTAATATTATCAAAAACAAATACCAAACTGTTTTGAAGTGATTGTTCTACAATATCTTTACGTGGCAACAACTCTTTTTGCTCCTCTATTGCAACTAATACTTTTTCTGCCAAAGTATTATCGGTTGTTACCAAGATTGATTGACTATCAACTCCATGCTCGGCTTGTGATAAGAAGTCGGATGCTACATATTGTGGATTTGCTGTTTCATCGGCAAGTATCTCAACCTCTGATGGTCCTGCCGGCATATCTATTCCTACTCCACTTAGACTTACCAATTGCTTAGCAGCAGTTACATATTGATTTCCCGGACCGAATATCTTATATACATTTGGTATTGTTTCTGTTCCGTATGCCATTGCTCCTATGGCCTGTACTCCTCCTAATTTATAGAAATTAGTTACTCCTGCAACTTTTGCGGCATAGAGTGTTGCCGGATTTACTTTACCCTCTTTATTACAAGGCGAACACATTATTATATTTTCGCATCCTGCTATTTTTGCGGGTAGTGCCAACATCAATACTGTTGAGAATAGTGGTGCTGTTCCTCCAGGAACATATAGTCCTACTCTATCAATAGGCACACTCTTTTGCCAACACACAACGCCTGGTGTTGTCTCAACTTTTACTCCACCAAATTTTTGTGCAGCGTGAAAATGTTCGATATTCTCTTTTGCCTTTAATATAGCGGCTTTGAGTTCGGGTGCAACTTGTTGCTCTGCCTCCTCAAACTCTTCTCTGGTTACAGCAAAATCATCAAGTTCTACTCCCTGAAACTTAGCAACATATTTGCGTACTGCACTATTACCTTGTTTCTTAATTTCGGATAATATCTCCCCAACAATTCCATGAAGGCTTATTGTGTCCAACTCTGGACGGCGAGTCAACTCTTTCCAATCTTGGCGGGGTGGGTTGTTTATAATCTTCATAATTATAATACCATTTTTTCTATATCAAGAACAAGTATTCCTTCTGCTCCCGATGCTTTTAGTTTGTTTATTATCTCCCAGAATATTTTCTCGGGTAATACTGTACTTACTGAACTCCACTCTGAGTTTGCAAGTGGTGTAACTGTTGGACTTTTTATTCCGGGTAATACCTCTAATACTTTATCTAATGAGGCATTTGGTACGTTCATTAATACATATTTTTTGTCTTCTGCTGCTTGTACTGCCTCAATACGGAACAATAACTCATCAAGAATCTCTCTCTTCTCGGCTGAAAGTTTCTTGTTGGCAATTAATACTGCATCAGATTCAATTATAATCTCTACCTCTTTTAGATGATTGCTTACCAATGTGCTTCCTGAACTTACTATATCAAATATTGCATCTGCTAATCCGATACCCGGTGCAATTTCAACCGATCCTGTAATAACATGAATATCGGCTGTAATGCCTTTTTCGTTTAAGAACTTTTGTAGTATTACCGGGTATGATGTTGCTATTTTCTTTCCATTAAACCACTCGATACCTTTATAATCAACATCTTTGGGTATTGCCAATGACAAACGGCATTTACTAAATCCTAAATTCTTTACTATATCAGCATCTTTTGCCTTCTCTAAATATTCATTTAATCCTACAATTCCTATATCTGCTATTCCTGATGCTACTGACTCTGGGATATCATCGTCACGAAGGAAAAGTGCCTCCATTGGAAATTTACGAGATGGAACTAACAATGTTCTTTTTGATGATGAGAATTTTATTCCTGATTCCGCTAATAGCTCCATTGTTTCGTCATAAAGACGTCCTTTTGATTGTACTGCAATTCTTAACATATCTGTATGTATTTAATTAATTTTATTTTCATTTATCTGATAATAAAATAGGCTTACCTAAGTAAGCCTATCTGTTTTATTAGTATATATACACATACCATAGAGCTTACCTCATTTATGAGTTAAGATGGTGATGATGTGTATGTATTTGTGTCAATTTCATTATCATTATTAATCTTTTGCAAAGATAAGTAAATTATTTTAATTATATATCCTTTTTATAAATAATTATATAGTATTATATTTACAATATGACATTATGTCAGTTTCATCAACTATAAGAGGTTATTTATCTTTAATCTCTTCAAAATCGACATACTCTCCTTCATTTGCTCCAAAGACTTTTGATCTCTTTTCAAAGGAGGTATATGTTCTTCCTTCTGGGTTATTTGTATTCTTATTTTTTCTTTTAAATCTGAATCCACTAAATATAAACCTTATTACATTCCCTGCGATCATTAATACAATAAAAAGAACGATAAGGATTGGTATTAGTATCCACAATAATAATATATGCATCTCTTTTCAACTTTATGTTAACGAAATTTTTCCGTTTAATCAATCCACAAAATATTATTCAAAAAGTATGCCTGTGATTATATAGCAGTTTGTCTCTTTGATATACTGTTTTGGACTATTGATAGGATGATATAGAAGAGAATTGTTGGCGCCAAACCTGCATAACCCATAAATACGACAAATAATATTGTAGCTACTATAAGTATATATCTAACGAGATTCTCTTTTAACTTTAAGTTTGAAAATTTAAGTGAGAACATCGGTATCTCTGAAATCATCATATACGAGAACAAGATAACCATTGCTACCCATAAATATATACACTCCATCCATTCGTATTTTGCAGTTAGGGTGTATAATCCGATCCAAAATAGTGCATTTGCAGGTACTGGCAAACCTATAAACGAAGTTGTTTGGCGAGTATCAATATTAAATTTTGCTAATCGCAATCCTGCAAAAACCGGTATAGCAAATGCAAAATATGGTAATGCCTCAAACCACCATTCGGTATATGTGGGAGGAATGATAATATTTGCTATTTGCATTGATATTACTCCCGGTGCAAATCCAAAACTTATTAAGTCTGCCAAAGAGTCAAGTTCTTTGCCCATTGGAGAGTATGCTTTTAGTAATCTTGCAGCAAATCCATCTAAAAAGTCAAATACTGCTGCGGCACAAATTAACATTCCTGCAAGATATACATATTGAGCGTTTGCATATCCTTTAAATGCAAACATACATGCCAAACAACCACTCAATAGATTTAAGCATGTAATACTATTGGGTATATGTTTTTTTATCGAAATCATATTTTAAAGAATTATTCTACAAAGGGTAATTGTGCTATTTTGGTGATACCTCCTACTGTCTTGTCTCCTATTTTAACAAAGACCTCAGTATTTAATGGGAGAAATAGATCTACTCTTGAGCCAAATTTAATAAATCCCATGTGTTCATCTATTGAACACTCATCTCCAACTTCGGCGTATGTAACAATGCGTCTTGCACATGCACCTGCTATTTGACGTGCTAATACCTGTTCGCCATTTGGCATCTCTATCACGATTGTTGAACGTTCATTCTCAGTACTTGACTTTGGTAGGTATGCTGACATAAATCGGCCATTTTGATGTCCTACATGCAATACTTTTCCTGCTACAGGGAACCAATTGGCATGAACATTAAACAAGTTCATAAAAATTGAAACTTGAATTCTTTTATCCTTGAAATATTCATTTTCCATTACCTCCTCAACTGCAACAATAACACCATCGGCAGATGCTATTACATCGCGTTCTTCGTTGAAATATCCCGGATATACTCTTCGCGGAGATCGAAAGAAATTTAGAACTACTAAGAATAACAATACCGAAAACGATAAAAGAAATATGAATATCCACTGGGTTTGTATAACATAATAAGACGCAACATTTAATAGTGCCAATATCAAAAACAATGTTATTAAAATTCCCCTACCTTCTCGATGAATTTTATGAATTTTTACTCTCATATTTCTGTGTTAATTTCAGTTTATACAAATATATTTACTTAATAAAAGGGACAAACCTCTTAGTCGTAAATATATATATCAAAAACAAAAGTAATAATTTTTTTTTAAATTGTCAACAAGAAACTATTTTTGAAAAAAATATTTAAAATTTAAATTTGATTTTAACAACTTTTGCTTAGTAATAAATTATCACAATATGCTATTAATAAAGTTATAGTAGATATCTTTAATGTAGTATATATTTTTTACTACTCTTATCATATTTTTTTGTAATTTTGCAGAAGATAACTTCTGCGAAAATAGACAACACCTCGGCATAACTCAAACAAGTTTAGTTATGCTCCCTGTTTGCATTTGGCAGGAGAAAACTTTAAAATCTACTGAATTTTTAATTATAATTTTCATATAATGAGAATAAAAAGGAATAAGGGTGCAAAACCTAAGAATACAACTAACACAACAATTGTAACAGAGGTTGATTCGTTACTTAGTTACCTATTTAAGACTTATTCTGACAAAAGTAAAACTACTGTAAAAAGTTGGTTGTCGCACCGACAAGTTGCAATTAACGGTAACCCCGAAACTGCATTTGATGCTCCTCTTGCTCCCGGCGACAGGGTTTTAATTAACTTTGAGAAGGGATTTAAAGTATTCAAAAACAACAGAATCAAAATTGTCTATGAAGATGAATATATTATAGTTGCTAACAAAGGTTATGGTTTACTCTCTGTATCTTCGGATAGAATTAAAGAGAAGACTGCTTATCATATTTTGAGTGACTATCTAAAAGAGGATAATCCATCGGCTAAGCTTTTTGTTATTCACCGTTTAGACCGCGACACCTCAGGTCTGATTATGTTTGCTAAATCAGAAGAGGTGCAATTTAAGCTACAACGCTCATGGAATGAGATGGTTCTTGATCGCAGATACGTGGCTGTTATAAGTGGGCATATTGATCCTGCTGAGGGTGAAATATCTTCGTATTTGGCAGAAAATAGCGTGCATCACGTTTACTCTACATCTGATAAAGAAAATGGTCAATTTGCATTAACCAAATATAAAACTTTACAAAAAAATAGCAGATTATCTCTTGTGGAGGTACAACTGGCAACTGGAAGGAAGAATCAAATTCGTGTTCATATGTCGGAGAGCGGACACCCCATTGCTGGAGATAAACGTTATGGTTCAAAAGAGAATCCTCTTGGAAGGTTATCTTTACATGCATTCCGGTTGAGATTTGTTCATCCTATCACACGTCAGGATATGTTGTTTGAGACACCTATTCCTCCTCAATTTGTTAAGGTTACTCGATAACTAATCAAATTTTGGTTTAATAATAGAGTGATTGAGCAAAATCGAGAAACAAATGTTTCTTAAAGCAAAATAAAATTATTATTTTTGCAGTCGTTTAAAAATTAGCACGTAAAAATTACGTCAAAGAAGAATTTATAATTTACTATGAATATATCTTACAATTGGCTCAAAGAGTTTATTGAGCTTCCGTTAGATCCTCAACAAACTGCCGATGCTTTAACATCGATAGGTCTTGAAACAGGCGGAGTTGAAGAGGTTCAATCAATTAAAGGTGGACTTAAAGGTATTGTTACTGGTAAAGTTTTGACTTGCGTTGAACACCCAAATTCAGATCACCTTCATATCACAACATGCGATCTTGGTACTGGCGAACCTGTTCAAATTGTATGTGGTGCTCCTAATGTAGATGCAGGTCAATATGTTATTGTTGCTACTGTTGGTACTGTTTTATATGATGGCGAGGAGAGTTTTACTATTAAGAAATCAAAAATTAGAGGCGTTGAATCATTTGGTATGATTTGTGCCGAAGATGAGATTGGGATTGGAACAAGCCACGATGGTATTATAGTTCTTAAAGACACTCCTACTCCAGGAACTCCTGCAGCAGATTACTTTGGTATTAAGAGCGACTATGTTATTGAAGTTGATATCACTCCTAACAGAATTGATGCTGCTTCGCACTATGGTGTTGCCAGAGACCTTGCTGCATACCTAAAACGTAACGGATATAACTACTCTTTAACAAAACCTTCGGTTGATGATTTTGCTATTGACAACGTTAATGGCGATGCTGTCAAGGTTGTTGTTGAGAACTCTGAGGCTGCTCCACGTTATGCTGGATTGACAATTAAAGGAGTTACGGTAAAAGAGAGCCCTGATTGGATGAAACAACGCTTGAATGCTATTGGAGTGCGTCCAATTAACAATATAGTAGATATAACAAACTATATTCTTCACGAAACAGGACAACCTCTACACTGCTTTGATGTAAATGAGATTACTGGTGGTACAGTGATAGTTAAAACTCTTGCAGAAAGTACTCCGTTTGTAACTCTTGATGGTGTTGAACGCAAACTATCGGAAAAAGATTTGATGATTTGCAACCAAAACGAGGGTATGTGTATTGCTGGTGTATTTGGAGGTTTGAAATCTGGTGTTACAGAGGCAACAACTGATGTATTCCTTGAATCGGCATATTTTAATCCAACATGGATTAGAAAGAGCGCTCGCAGACATGGATTGAATACAGACGCTTCATTCCGCTTTGAGCGTGGTATTGACCCAAATACAACTGTATATGTTCTAAAACGTGCGGCAATGCTTATTAAAGAACTTGCAGGGGGTGAGATTGTTGGTGATATTATAGATATATATCCTGATAAAGTTGAGACTTATCCTGTAACATTAAGTTACAATCGCATAAATTCTTTAATTGGTAAAGAGATTGAGGAGAGTGTTGTAAAAGAGATTTTATCTTCTCTTGAAATTGAGATTGTAAGCGAGGAGAATGGCGTATTGGAATTGAAAGTTCCTACATATCGCGTTGATGTTCGCCGCGACTGCGATGTTATTGAGGATATTCTAAGAATATATGGTTATAACAATGTTGAGATAACCGAGAGTGTTCACTCAAACCTATCAAATAAATCTGTTGCTGATGAGCAACACATCAGATACAACACTATTGCCAACGAACTTACAGGTTGTGGTTTTAACGAGATTTTGAATAACTCTCTAACAAAAACAAGTTACTATAAAGATTTAACTTCATACCCCGAAAGCAACTGCGTTAAGGTTATGAACCCATTGAGTTCTGATCTTGGCGTTATGCGTCAAACTCTATTATTTGGTGGATTGGAGAGTGTTGCTTACAACATTAACCGCCGTAACGGAGATCTTAAATTCTATGAGTTTGGTAATTGCTACTCATACAACCCTGAGGCTGATATGGAGAAAGGAGTTCTTGCCCCCTACTCTGAAAACTACCGACTTGGTATGTGGCTAACAGGTTATGAGGTTGCTAACAGTTGGGCTCAAAAAGATATTCAAACATCATTCTTTATGCTTAAAGGATATGTTGAGAATGTTTTAACTCGTCTTGGTATGACAAGCGGTAAATATACTACCGAGCAAACAAGCGATGATATTTTCTCTGCTGTTCTTGTTTATAAAACTCGAGGAGGTAAAGAGTTTGGTAAAGCAGGTATAGTAAGTAAAAATATTCTTCGCAAATTTGATATTGACAACGAGGTCTATTTTGCTGAGTTCAACTTTGCTATGTTGTGCAAAGAGAGCGTTAAAACAAAGACAACTTATAGCGAACTTTCAAAATTCCCTCCCGTAAAACGCGACCTTGCTCTACTTGTAGATGCTTCGGTTAAGTTCTGCGAGATTGAAAAGATTGCTCGTGAAAGCGAACGCAAACTTTTGAAAGAGGTTTCGTTGTTTGATGTATATGAGGGTAAAAACCTTGAAGCAGGCAAAAAATCGTATGCAGTTTCATTTATATTGCAAGACACTGAAAAGACTCTTGCTGACAAACAAATTGATGCTGTAATGAATAAAATAATTACCAACCTTGAAAACAAAGTTGGTGCCAAACTAAGATAAATATTAAATTAAATACTACTATGGGAAGAGCGTTTGAATACAGAAAAGCACGAAAAATGAAACGTTGGGGTAATATGTCAAGAACATTTACCAAAATTGGAAAAGAGATTACTATGGCTGTTAAAGCAGGTGGTCCTGATCCGGATGCCAACTCACGCCTTCGTGCATTAATACAAAATGCAAAGGCTGCAAATATGCCTAAAGAGAATGTTGAACGTGCTATTAAAAAAGCAATATCTAAAGATGAGGGCAACTATAAAGAGGTTGTATATGAGGGATATGCTCCTTTTGGTGTTGCAATAGTTGTTGAGACTGCAACAGACAACACTACTCGTACAGTTGCTAATGTTCGCAGTTACTTTAACAAAGCAGGAGGTTCTCTTGGTACATCTGGTTCTCTTTCTTTCTTGTTTGAACACAAGAGTGTTTTCAAAGTAAAAGAGAAAGAGGGTGTTGAGATGGATGAACTTGAACTTGAACTTATCGACTTTGGTGTTGATGAGATGGATAGCGATGAAGGTTCAATAATGATTTACGGACCTTTTGAGGAGTTCAACAATATTCAAAAATATTTAGAGGACAACGGTTTTGAAATTGAGAGCGCAGAGTTTGAGAGAATTCCTAACGACACTAAAGAGGTTACTGACGAACAACGCGAGGTTATTGAGAAACTTATTGAGCGTTTTGAAGAAGATGATGATGTTCAAAACGTATTCCATAATATGAAAGAAGATTAGTTGTTAGAACGACTATAATACAATGTATTAGAAAGAGAGTGAGTCAAAATTAATTTTGCATCATTCTCTTTCGTTTTTAAGAGATACTACTCAAGATGGATAGGATTATAAGATTTATAAAAAATTGGACTCTGCCTATTGCTATGATTGTTGGTACAGGAATGTATCTTCTGTTTGCAAAAGCAGAGTTTATGGCTCCACTAAAACCTATGGCTAATAGTGCAGTGGAAGTTCTTATGCCTACTCTTATATTTATTCAACTTTTGCTATCGTTCTGTAAAGCTAATCCCAAAGAGTTAATACCAAATAAGTGGCACATGATACTTGCAATGTTTCAGAGTGTAAGTTGTACAATTATTGCACTGCTTTTGATTTGGGATATTTTTAGTTGGGAGATAAACATTGTACTGCAAGGTGCTATGATATGCCTTATTTGCCCCACTGCAACCGCTGCTGTGGTTATTACAAGCAAACTTGGAGGCAACGCCGGTCAATTGGTTACATACACAATGATTATAAATATTGTGGCAGCAATTATCATACCCCTCCTCTTCCCTCTTGTTGAACCTCACGAAGGGTTATCGTTTTTACCAGCATTTAGCAAAATATTGAGTAAAGTATTTCCTCTGCTTATAATACCATTTATATTGGCAATGGTATTACGCAAATACTTTAAGAGAGTACACTCACAATTATTAAAATATAGCGGATATTCATTTTATATATGGGCTATTGCATTGGCAATAGTAACTTCTCAAACAATACGATGGATAGCAAACAGCGATGCTGATGCAATAATTAAACTATCCGTTGCATTTGCAGGACTCGTTACCTGTGTCATTCAATTTGCCTTTGGCAGATATATTGGAAGCAAGTACAATAGCCAAATTAGTGCAGGACAAGCAATAGGACAAAAAAACACCGTCCTCGCCATTTGGTTAGCCTGCACCTATCTTAACCCCCTCTCTTCTGTTGCCCCTGGCAGTTACGTTCTTTGGCAAAACATTTTCAACAGTTGGCAGTTGTATAGGAAGAGGAGTTGTTAGTTAATTGCTTTGCATCAATTAAAAATTCTGCAAAAAAGCGAGAGCAAAATAAGAATATTTAAACTTTGCAGAGTAGGAGCAAAATCAAAGAACATAAGTTCTTTAATTAGGGATTTTCTAATTTAATGAGTTTTAATTGTCAACTATTGTTGGGATAAGAAATTTTATTATATCTTTGCATCCCCAATTGACATAGCGATGTTAATTGCACAATGAAATGAACATATACAATGCGGGGCTGACTGGATTTGACAGCGGGCAGAAGTGATATGTAAGCATGCAGAGCCTCCTTAGGTTTGCTCTTTAATCTGAGCCTTTGAAATTATAACTGGCGAGAATAACTACGCTCTTGCTGCCTAATCGAAGTACAGTAGATTGGCTTAATTTCGCTACAAGGTAGTGAAACAAGACATCGCTCGGATGCTGTTGTTCCGAAGCTATCCCCTTAAGCGGTGCTATTATATCGGAAATAGTTTGTGGTGAGCCTTGCACCTCAAATGAAATCTTAAAGGCTAAGGTATATGATTGGTAGCTTTGGTCTTGTCTGTACCCTACAATTTAAGCAAAGATAAGCATGTAGAAAGCCTATTGTTTCCCTGTATGGACGAGGGTTCAATCCCCTCCAGCTCCACAAACATTATAAGAGAGAGTATATCGGAATTTTTTGATATACTCTCTCTTTTTATAATACCAACTTCTTTAAATTATTTATTCAAAGATTTTAGGTAAACAACAAATATGCTTTCATATATTTTATATATTTTTGCAAATCTTTTATATCTGCAAAATAGATAGTTTAAGAAAAATAACCACAATTTTAACCAATTAATAATTAACATGAAGAGATTTTTACTTTTGGGAATTTTTATGTCATTATTGACATTAATTCCTTTTGAGAATGTTCAGGCACAAGAGGAGCCTATATTCTCATTTGCTTGTGTATCTGACCTACACGCTCAACAAGACTTTATTACAGACCCCAACAACATTCGTATTCGTGAGTCTGCAACAAAAACTCTTAGCAAGATAAAAACTGAAGAGAATGTTGATTTGATAGTTCTTGGAGGAGACTACACAAGTAACAACACAATTCCCCAATCAAGTTGGCAAGTAACAAAAGATTTGCTAATTGAGGCTTCACGTGGAGCATTTAACGGCACAAAAACTCCTGTTATCTATGTTAATGGTAACCACGAGTATGAGGTTGCAAACTACGATGCTATTCCTAAACCTTACAATGCTGGTGACTACTATGATGTTCCAATGAAAACTGATATAGGTGCGTTGCCTGCTGAGGATTGTTTCTATGAAACAGCAATAAACGGAACTGGCGAGGGATTTGAACTTTTGGCTGCATATCACTATGTGGTAAATGGTTTTGACTTTGTTGTATTGAATGGTGGTAAATACCTATTTGAAACTGCTTCATCATACGCATACTCGGTTGAGTCTGTGGATTGGGTTGCCAACAAACTTGAGGAGATTTATGCAACAGACAAAGACAAAACAGTATTCTTCCTTGTTCACATTCCATTCTCTGACTCAAACAGATTAAGTAACAAAAACAAAGGTATGGACCGATACTCTTCAACTACACCTGAATTTGCTGTAAAGTTGAAGAATACATTAGCGAAATATCCTAATCTTATAATGTTGTATGGTCACGACCACGGAACTGACTCGGCATATATCCGCACTTCAACAGATGAGCGTGTTACAGTATATGGTACTGATGGTAATAAATGGACTGGTACAAGTTCAGGTGGTACTGACTCAAGCACATCTACACCTCTTTACTCTATTCAAAATTACACCACTTCAAAATATTTGGGATACAACACTTTTAACCTTGCTACTACCGATACTCAATCATCGGATGCAACTATAACTCCATCTACAGTAACAAGTGGTGCTTTTGTGTTCCATTTATCAAATGCCACAACTGATGATACTGGTACTCAATCGTATGTTCACTGTGGTTCTAATGGTCGTTTCTCTGGTAATACTGATAACACTGCAAGCAGTCAGCAAATTCGTATATTTGAGGTTGCCGACCCAACTGCTTCAAATATTACTGCTACTCAAGTAACTACAATTACAAGTGGAAAAACTTACTTGATGGTTGGAGAAAAGAGTGGTTTATATTATGCTTTGACTGATGAGTTATATTCAGGAAATTCTACAGGCCAACGTATGATTGGTACTCAAGTAACTATATCTAACTCTACTATTACATATAGTGGTGATGCTGATATAATGTGGACTTTTGTTGACAAGAGCGTTGAGACTGAAGAGCCTGATGCAACTTCTGTTGAGAAGAGTTTCTTCTCGGCATTTATGGGATCGATGCGTTACTACGAGAACTCATTTGAAAATGGACAATTGGCCGACCGTCGTATTATACAAGCCCTAATGGTATATGTATATACTGACCGTGTTGAGTTGAAGATGAAAAACTACGGAGATGATTCTGGTGATGCTTATGCTAATGGAATTACCGTTAAAAAGGATTTAACTCCATACATCTCATATCGTACTGTAACTCACTCTGAGGAGGCTGTAACTGTTGCTCCTACTATCACTTCGGAAGGTGGTAACGTGGCTACCGGATCAGAGGTTACTGTAAATGTTAATGCTCCTGAATGGCACAACTTATATTATACTATTAATGGAGAGCAGCCAACTGAGGAGTCAGAAAAAGCAGTTAACGGACAAATTAAATTTACTCCTAACACTGCAGGAGATTACGAGATTAAAGTGGCAGCACAAGAGGGTATAAGATTAATGAGTACCTCAACATCAGTTACATATACTGCAACTGGAGATATAACTCCTGCTAATGAGTTCCCTGAAGGGTATTGCGATATAACCTCGAAAACCAATGAGAATTGCGAGATAAGCAACGTTGATAACGTTCACTCTCACTCTTTACAAGGTTTATCTATTTCTGTTGCTGGTAGCGAGGTTCTTACTCAAAGTGCAACTACAACTACATTCAACCGTTTGCAAGAGAGCAAACAATTTAGTGCTGCTCAAGGAGAAGAGATTACTTTCTCATTTACTAATGGAGCATGGAGCAAAAACGTTTGGATTGGTTTTGACTGGAATCGTGATGGAGATTTTGAAGATGTAAGAGCGGTTTATGCCGGTGAAGGTCGTGTTGGAGGAAACGAAGATGAGGGTTCTATCACAATTGCTGTTCCTTCAAATGCAGCATTAGGTCTTTCAATGGTTCGTATAATCTCTGATGGTGTAGATTGTGCTACATCGTGGAATGAGGATACTCCTATGTGTGGTACTCACGGAACTGGTGTTATTGGTTATGCTGGTTCAATGCACAACTTTGGAATTAATGTTACAGAGGGTTCTCAAGCACAAACATATTCAATTACTGCAAGTGTAAATAATGCAGAATTTGGCACTGCTACTGTATCGGCTACTGATGTTGTTGCAGGAACAGCTGTAACTTTCACTGCTGAGGCTGCCGAAGGTTATGAGTTTATTGGCTGGACTAAAGATGGTTCTACTGTTTCAACTATGAACCCATACACTATTAATGTAACAGAGGATTTAGAATTGGTTGCTAATTTTGAAGTTGCAGAAGAGAGATTGGCTCAAATTGAGATTGCTGATATAACAACTAACTTCTCGGCTTATCAAACATACTATGTCACAAATCTTATTGACGGAAGTTATACATCTAAATTCTGGTCTGATGGTCCTCAATATATTAATAAATATATAATGGTAGACTTGGGTAACCTTTACAATGTTGATGAGATTGCTTTATACTTTGCTGATGGCGACCAACCAACAGGGGCTACTATTGAAACTTCGTTAAACGGAGCAGATGGTTCATGGAGTTCTGTTGCTACTTTTACAAAATCAAATATTTCAAATGTTACAGAAGGTTCTTCAAATGTTAAACGTTATATCTGTAATGCCGAAGGTAGTGAAGCTCGTTATGTTCGTTTGAGAATTTCAACAAACGACTCTCAATACTGGTTCCAAATGACAGAGTTTAAGGTATTTGGTAAAGAGGCTGATCCTGTTGCTGAACGTACTATTAATGTTATTGCAAATCCTGCTGAAGGAGGTACGGTTACAGCTAATGATGTGGTAGGAGGAGTTACTGCCGAAGGTCAAATAACACTTATTGCAACCCCTAATGCTAACTATGAGTTTGTTAATTGGACAGATGAAGAGGGTAATTTAATTTCAGAATCAGCTACATTTATTGATAACGAAGAGGGCGATAAGACTTTCTGTGCAAACTTTGACTTGATGATGTATTGTAAACCTAATCACACAACTCAAGGTACATCTACTAATTATGTTGGACAAATTGTTACTCTTACGACAGAGGGTGCTTCGGTTGATGCAAACTGGACTAACCCTGCAGGTGATGCTAATGTTAATGGTTATACTAAACGAGTTAAGAACTTGTTTACTACATTTGCAGGACAAACTATTACATTGAATATTACAGACAAAAATACTGTTTGGGGCTGGACTCGCATATTTGTTGACTTAAACGGAGACTACACTCTTGATGAATCAGAGCTTATATATGCTGATGCTGAGCGTAATCGTACTACTCCTATCTCACAAGAGTTTACAATCTCTGCCGATGCTCCTAAAGGTGAGTATTTGATGCGTGTATTCTATGCTGCGGGAATGGATATTTATGATGGAGCTTGTGATGAATATACTCAAGGTGGATACTACGACTTTATGTTTAACGTAGGCGATGCTCCTCCAACATATACTGTAACTGCAACAGCAGCAGAGGGAGGAACAGCAACTGCTTCACCAGAGAATGTATTTGAGAACAAGACATCAACTCTTACTGCTACTGCTGATGACTCTCATATTTTTGCTTATTGGTCAAAAGACGGAGAGCAAGTAAGCACTGAAAACCCATTTGTGGTAACAGTAACAGAGGATGTTACCTATGTCGCAAACTTTGATTTGGCTCACATAGTAACCATTAATCAAGTTGCAGGAGGTACTATTACTGTAAAACAAGGTGATAACACTGTTGCAAGTGGAAGTAAGGTTAAAAATGGTGAGGAGATTACAATCACAGTAAAAGAGAGTACAGGAAATCAACTTTACGAACTTCTTGTTAATGGAACTAATGTTTACGATGAGTATATCACAAACCATAGTTATACAACAACTGTAACATCGGCTACTACAATTAGTGCAGTATATGGCGATCCTATCTGTAAATTGACCTACGAAGTAGATACAGATGCTTGGGGTGAAGGATATATTGAAGTGTGGTCATCTGACTCATACGATGAAGAGGCAGAACAAAATGGAACTCTTGAATTACCATTGACTCCTATGGGTGTACAATATAACCAAAATGATATCCTTGAGTACGACTCTTATATTTATATTTTCCCATACGCAATTAAGGGTGATATATTTATAGAGATAAATGGAGAACCTATTGATCTTGAGGAGAATTATAACATATATGGTGATATTGAGTGGCCAGTTACAGGCCCTGTTCATATAAAAGCCTTATTTGCTGTTGGAATTGGAATTGAAGAGAATGAAGTAGAATCAATCTCAATATATGCAGTAGAAGATGGTATCTGCATTGAGGCCAATGATGATGCACAAGTTGAGGTATATTCAACAACCGGTGTTATGCTTGTAAATAAAACTATTTCAGGTAAAACAACTATTGAAATGAGCAAAGGCATTTACATTGTAAAAGTTGACTCAACTGTAAACAAAGTTGTTGTTAAGTAAGGAAACTTAATAAGTTAATAATTTGAGAGACCGATTTCGTTATGAAGTCGGTCTCTTTTTTGTTAATTATGCCTTGTTTTAGCATATAACATATAGTATTATTGCAATATAAAAGATATTAAAATATGAGCCATTACGATAACGACTACCATGATGATATGTATGACAGATACAAGATCACAGGAAAGGGTGCTGAGAGCATACAAATAGTATGTGACCAAATATAAAATTGAGAGTAACGATTGAGATTACACGTTATTACAACCCGACACCAAGATCAGTATTATTTAACAGAATTTCAAATTTAGGATTATCTTTTAAAATAGGATATACTTCGGCAATAAACCAAGAGGCAAGTTCTTGGTTACGTTGTTCTGCTGTTGTGTTATTACAGAAAAGGTTTATACTTGCATACTCAAAGTATTTATCGGCAAGGGCAATATCATTTAATATTCGCTCTTTTGTATCGTTTGTAGTGCAACATAAAAGACATACTCCATTAAAATATTTTGCTATATCTGCTGGTGTTATATGTGATGGTATTCCTTTGTTCCACTGCTGGCGTAAAGGTGCATTAAAACTCTCTACTCCACATCGGAATTTTACTTGTGCCGGATAGAATTGCTGTGCAAACTCTTTTAACTTGTTGCGGTATAGATAGTGGGCTTCGAACCATAGGGTATGTATGTTTTTTTCTTTTACTATCTGTTTTATATGTTCTATGGTTTGTGTATCGAGTTCGGGTGCAGAGCCTGAGTTTATTATATCTAATACTCCGTATCTGCCTGTTACTTGCTGTAATATGGGACGGTTAATGGTGTAAGGATTTATTGATGTATCGGTATGATAATCGCAAAAAGTGCATTTTTCCCATACACATCCCCTACCCTGCAACAATATAAATTCTCGTGGCAGTTTTGTTTCTATTACTGAATAGCGTTGCATTATCGGCGTAGGTATAGTTTGTTTATATAACTTATGGCTGCATACGCCATTGGGGTAGCAAATATTGCTTCGATGAATAGTTTTAAGAAATATTGCAGTGCAATCATCAAGAGCAGTTCTCTTGTGGTTACCGCTCCTAAGAATGCTATGAGTACGAATGGTACTGAATCAAATAGATACCCTATTGCCGAACTTCCTATTGTTCGTATCCATAGATAACGCCCGTTTGTCCACTTTTTTATTCGCTCCATAAACCAAGCATTTGAGAGTTCGCCACACAAGAAGCCAACGAGTGATGCTAATACTATTCGTGGAACGTATGAGAATATATGGTTATAGGCATTTGTGGTCTCTTGTAGATGATCAGGTGCAGGTAACCACACTCCTATTTGGGTACACACCACCATAAGTATATTACAAAAGAATGTCATCCATATTACACGTTTGGCTGTACGATACCCCCATATTTCGGTTAGCACATCGCCTAACATATATGCGAGTGGAAAGGTTATTGTTCCTGCATCAAAGTAGAATAGGTCTGCTATACCTATTACTTTTACTGCCATAATGTTTGATACGAGATAGAGTGTTACAAAGAGCGCTGTAACAATTATTAATGGCATTGTTCTGCCACTTATATCATCTCGGTTTTTTAAAGGGTTGTCCGATACCTTGTTCATTTTAATTTAATGAGGAATTAGGAATGGGTAATTGTTTATATTATTTGGATAATCCCTAATTTCTAATTTTTAATTTATATTAAGTTGCTCGTTTAATTAATAATATCATTTTTATAGAGAGGTCGAAGAACACTATTGCTCCACTTGCATTACGCGATATGTCGCTCTCGGCTCTTCCTAACTCTTCCATTATCTGTATTACGTTCTTCTCGTTTATGAATGGGGCGAAACGTGTTGAGAAGTTTCGCTCTTCGGGCGTTAGATATATGATTGATGGTATGCGAGTATTATATATATAGTTCTCGCGTATCATCCTCTGACAATATTGCAAGAAGCGTTTTTCTGCTTCGCGTCCAAGTTTTGCTACCTCTTCGCTCCAAATCTTCATCTCCTTTATTTTACGTGCGTAAGCTAAACGCATCATCTGTACAAAGAAATCGAAGAATTGTTTATTCTCGCCTGTTTGCTTCATCAACTCCAATGCTCGGAGATAACTTCCTGATGATAATCGGGTAACTGCATCAGCGGCTTCGGCATCGACAGAAAATCTCTCTTGCAAAGTTTGCGATATTAAATTGTGAGGCAATCCCTTGAAGTGTATTGGTTGTGTTCGCGACAGGATTGTTGTCAACAGTTTATCGGGACGGTTTGATACAAGTAAGAATATTGTCTTTTCGTATGGCTCCTCTAATATCTTTAAGAGTTTGTTTGCACACTGCTCATTCATCAACTCGGGCAACCATATTATCATTACTTTGTATTCTGACTCAAAACTTTTATATGAGAGTTTTCGTATTATCTGTTGGCTTTCATCTACATATATTTGAGGTTGTGAGTTTTCAGCCTTTATCTCTTCTAACCATCCCTCAATAGAGATATATTTTGTTTCAGAGACCATCCTACGCCACTCTTTTATATAGTCGTCTGATATTGCTCGTTTAGGTGATGATGTTTTATATATAGGGAATACATAGTGGATATCGGGATGCATCATCGAGGTTATTTGTCGGCACGATGGACACTCACCACAAGCATCTGTATCGCCTGGCTTACGTCCTGTACAATTTAAATATCGTGCATAGGCTATTGCCATTGCAAACTTACCTACTCCATCGGGACCACAAAAGAGTTGAGCATGAGGTATTTTATTCTCTGCTACCGATTGCAACAAATGCTGCTTTATCTCCTCGTGTCCTATTATATCCTTAAAAAACATCTAATTTATTTTAATATACTGCTTTTGCTACTTGTGCCACACTCTCAGTTGCCATTAACGAATAGAAGTGTATGCTTGGTACTCCTTTTGCCTTTAACTCTTTTGCCTGCATTGTACACCACTCAACTCCTACTTGTTTTGCTGCTGCATCATCTTTGCATTTTGCTAACTCTTCGGCTAATGCATCGGGCAAATCAACATGGAATACCTTTGGCAATACATTCAACTGACTTGCAAATACTATGGGTTTTATTCCTGGAATGATTGGTGCTGTTATTCCTATTGCTCGGCAACGTTCAACAAACTCAAAATATTTTGAGTTGTCAAAGAACATTTGTGTTACTACATAATCTGCTCCATTATCAACCTTATCTTTTAGACGTTTAAGATCTTGATCAATATTAGGTGCTTCATCGTGTTTTTCAGGGTAACCTGCAACTCCGTACGAGAAAGGTGTATTTATTACCGCCTGTGAGCCATCAATAAAAAATCCTTTATTAAAATCGTTTACCTGACTTTGTAACTCTATTGCGTGAGAGTGTCCGTCTGGTTCAGGAATGAAACGTGCTTCGTGCTTTGCCTTATCACCACGTAACAATAGTAAGTTGTGTATTCCTAAAAAGTTTAGGTCAATTAACGAATACTCTATTTCTGCTTTTGAAAATCCACTACATATTATATGTGGTACTGCTGTAATATCGTACTTGTGTTGGATGGCCGCAGCAAGGGCTACTGTTCCAGGACGTGTGCGAACTGCTATTCTCTGAAACAAACCACCTTCAGCCTCCTTATAAATATACTCACTACGATGAGTGGTTATATTGATATATTTAGGATTAAATTCACGAAGTCGATCAATTGTTTTAAACACTTTCTCAATTCCGTTACCTTTTAATGGTGGTAACACTTCAAACGAGAATGTTGTTTGTGGACTATTCGTGATTAACTCTGTTACTTTCATCTTTAATTATTTTATATTACGCAAAAATAATATTTTTAATTGAATGTATATAGTTGGGCAGGATATTTAGTTTAAAAATATTAGATATTTTTTGTAATTTTGGTGTTTGTATAACTATTTTGACATTTAATATACAAAATGAGATTTGAGGATTTAGACCTTGAGCCTGAAGTTCTTGATGGACTTGATGCCATGAACTTTATTGAGGCTACACCTATACAAGAGCAAACTATTCCTGTGGTATTGGAGGGACGTGATATTATTGCATGTGCTCAAACTGGTACTGGAAAAACTGCTGCATATATTCTACCTCTGTTAAACCTAATTATGAGGCATAAGGTTGAGGGAGACAAGGATGCAGTAAGGGCTATTATTATTGCTCCAACACGCGAATTAGCATCACAAATTGATATGCAGTTTGAAGGTTTCTCGTACTTTATGCCAATTTCTACCCTATCGGTATCGGGTGGTGGCGACGGTGCTCAATGGGATCAACAACTTAGGGCTTTTAACAAAGGTGCCGATGTTATAATTGCTACTCCCGGTAGAATGATTTCGCATCTTATTAATAGCAAAATATCACTTGATAGTGTTGAGTATTTAGTATTGGACGAGGCTGACAGGATGTTGGATATGGGGTTCTATGATGATATTATGAAAATATCGAAATACCTACCCAAGAAGCGACAAACTCTGTTATTTTCGGCAACTATGCCTGTTAAAATTAGAACATTGGCAAAAAATATACTGAACAATCCTGCTGAAATTAATATTGCAATCTCGAAACCTAACGAGGCTATTAAACAGATGGCATACGTTTGCTATGAGCCTCAAAAGATTGGATTGATTGAACATATATTCTCTACCCCCGTTGAGAGTAAAACCATTATATTTTCATCTTCAAAGATTAAAGTTAAAGACCTTGCTCACCGCCTTAAACGTATGAAATATAATGTAAGGGCTATGCACTCAGACCTTGAACAGAGCGAACGCGATGAGGTGATGCTTGACTTTAAGAATGGGAAAGTTTCAATTCTTGTGGCTACCGATATTGTTTCGAGAGGTATTGATATTACAGACATTGGATTGGTTATTAACTACGATGTTCCGCACGATCCTGAGGATTATATTCATCGTATAGGTAGAACTGCAAGAGCAAATGCCGAGGGAGAAGCTATTACTTTTATATCGAAAGAGGAACAAGATAAGTTTGGCAAGATTGAGCGTTTTCTTGAGCGTGAGGTTGAAAAGATTGCTCTACCCCAAGAGTTAGGCGAAGTTCCTGAATATACCCCTTCGGTAAACAAACCCAAGAAGTTTAAAAACTATAAATACAAAGGAAAGAAGAGACCATTCTTTAAGAAAAAAGGGAAAAGTTGTTAGTTGTCGGCTTTGTAAGCTCAACCGCCCTATGTGTAGTTGTTAGATGTTAGTTAACAAACATTCGCTTGTTAAATCTGCCAACAAATATAAATAATTCATAATTTAATGAGGGAAACAAAAGTTTTTCTCATTTTTTTTGTTTTATTTTTTACTTGTGCCACGATTTGGCATATACACCCTACTACTTTTGTATCAGAAAAGAGAACAAAACAATATTTAAATAATATTTAAAAGTTAATTAAACAGATTAAAAAGGAGGTAATTATGGGAGCTTTATTTGCAATTGTAGGAGTAATAGTTGTTCATTGTGTTGTTGGTATAGTTTGTAAGATGGACTACTAAAAATAGTTATTAGTTGTTAGTTATGTTTGAAATATTAATCTACATTGGTTTAGCACTCTTATTTTTAGATGCTGTATTAGGTAAAGGAGGAGATTTATAGTATGTTATTTGCAGCAATTGTAATAGCAGTACTTCTGCTAAATGTTTTCGGACAAATTACCGGTGGGGGTGACAGATGGGGAGAATAGTCGGTTATCAGTTATTAGTTTAATGTATGGAGAGGATAGCATATTGTTTAAAAAAGAGACGTAAGGAGTTGGGCTTTACAAAGAGTTATGTTGCTGAAAAGGCAGGGATAACTCAAAATAGTATGGTTAATATTGAGCATGGTAAACTCTGTTCTTTAAGAAGTCTATTGGCAATATGCGAGGTGCTGAAATTGAGGATTGATATTGTTGCAAATGATTTAAGTAATACTCTAAATAGTAATGTATAGAAATTTATTAAATAAATATATAGGATAGTTATATATATTAAAGTCAAAGTTTAATATTTTTGTTTGCTTTTAATTGTTCTTTTTATCATTTTCTTAAGTTAATAAATAGGTGTTTTGATATATTCTGGTAGTTGTGAAAATGAAACTTTGACTTTAAAACTGCTCTCGAGAGCAGTTTCACAATCTCGGGAAATCCCGAGATTGTTTTTAACTTTAACAATAATTTTATTTAGAAATAAATAATTATATAAAGATAACTTGATTTTTAATTTATCTTATATTAATAAAATAAAAACATTAAATTTGAAAAAGTATTTTAAACTTATGTTGATATATTTAACAATAAACTTATATAATTATGAAAACATTTAAAAAATTTGAAGATTTTACAAAGGTTTATCCTTTATCAAAAACCTTACGTTTTGAGTTAATTCCTGTTGGCAAGACATTAAATTCAATTATCAAAAGCGGAATTCTTGAAGAAGATCAACATCGAGCAAATAGTTATATAACTGTTAAGAAAATATTAGATGAGTACCATAAGGCATTTATTGAAGACGTTCTTACAAACTTTAAATTGACATGCAATAGCGAAGGTAAGAAAAATTCTTTAGAGGAATTTTATAATATATATACATGTAAATCTAAAGATGACATACAAAAGAAAATATTTGATGAGGTATGCAAAAACCTTCGCAAGCAAATAGTTGATAGATTTACTACCGATGAAAGGTTTAAGCGTATTGACAAGAAAGAACTTATAAGGACAGATCTTATTTCATTTGCTAAGGATGAAGAAAAGAAACTTATTGAAGAGTTTAAAGATTTTACTACATACTTTATAGGTTTTCATGAAAATAGGAAAAATATGTATTCTTCAGAAAATAAGTCTACTGCTATTGCATATAGACTTATTCATGAGAATCTACCGAGATTCGTAGATAACATTTCTGTGTTTGAAAAATTAAAAGAATCTCCCATAGCAGAACAATTCGGCACACTATATAGCGAGTTTAAAGAATATCTCAATGTAACAAAGATATGCGAAATATTCAAACTTGACTACTATAGTACATTACTAACACAGAAACAGATAGATATATACAATGCAATTATCGGAGGTAAAACTATAGAGGAAAGTAATATAAAGATTAAGGGATTAAATGAATATATTAATCTCTACAATCAACAACAAAAAAACAAGACAATGCGTTTACCAAAATTAAAACCTCTATATAAACAAATCCTAAGTGACCGAAATGCTATCTCGTGGTTACCCGAACAATTCGAATCGGATGAGAAAGTTCTCGAAGCAATACAAAAAGCGTATCAAGAGTTGGAGGAGCAAGTACTCAATTCTCAAAAAGAGGAAGAACATTCATTAAAGCATCTATTACAATCTCTTGAAAACTATAACCTTGATAAAGTATACATTAGAAATAATCAACAAATGACAGATATTTCTCAAAAGATTTTTGGAGACTATGGGTTAATATCTAAAGCTTTAATGGATGAATTAAAACGGACTATACCTAAGAAAACTAAGAAAGAAACAGATGAAAACTATAAAGAGCGTTTAGATAAAGTATTTAAATCACAAGGGAGCATATCTATTGCCCAAATAAACCAAAGTATACAGGCATATGATAACGATAATAGTAATAATATCCAGGACTATTTTGCTACAATGGGAGCAGTAAATACAGAAACCTTACATAAGGAAAATCTATTTATACAGATTCAGAAAGCTTATGATGAGGCAAAAGATATATTAAATACGCCATATCCAACAGATAAAAAATTAGTTCAAGATAAAGAGAGTGTAGATAAAATAAAGAATCTACTTGATACTATCAAAGCCTTACAACATTTTGTAAAGCCTTTATTGGGTGATGGTACAGAGGCGGAGAAAGATGATAAGTTTTATGGAGAGTTTACCGCATTATGGATGGAACTTGATAAAATTACACCATTATACAATAAGGTCCGCAACTATATAACACAAAAACCATACTCTACGGAAAAAATAAAATTAAACTTTAAAAACTCTTCCCTTATGAAGGGTTGGGACTTAAACAAGGAAGAAGATAACACTACAATTATACTACGTAAAGATGGATTATATTACCTTGCTATTATGGACAAGAAACATAATAAGGTTTTTAATGTAAAAAATACTCCTAACACTGGCGAATGCTTTGAGAAGTTGGAATATAAATATTTCAAAGACTTAACAACAATGGTCCCTAAATGTACAACACAATTAAATGAGGTAAAAACTCACTTTTCAACTCACACCTCTCCTTACATTATAAAAAAAGATGTTTTCAGTTCGGAATTTACAATAACCAAAGATGAGTATGATTTAAACAACGTATTGTACAATGGCAATAAGAAATTTCAGATAGGCTACTTAAGACAAACAAGAGATGAAAAAGGATATAAAGAAGCTTTATCAAATTGGATCCGTTTCTGTCTACGATTTTTGTTACATTATAAAAGCACATTAGTTTATGATATTTCTTCCTTTTGCTCAGAAAGTAAAATTAAATCTTATACATCAGTAGATGAATTTTATAAAGAAATAAACCTATATCTATATAATATTTCTTTCAGAAATGTATCTGTAGACTATATTAATGACTTAGTCAATGAAGAAAAGATATATCTCTTTCAAATCTACAATAAAGACTTTTCTCCATACAGCAAAGGTACTCCTAATTTACATACGCTCTACTGGAAGATGCTCTTCGATGAACGTAATATTTCTAATGTTGTGTACAAACTCAATGGTGAAGCAGAAGTCTTTTTTAGAAAGTCAAGTATTGATTGTGTACGACCTACTCATGCTGCTAACCAATCAATATCAAATAAAAATGAATTAAATACAAAGAAAGAGAGCACATTTGCATATGATCTTATTAAGAATAAACGTTATACGGTAAATAAATTCCAATTCCATGTTCCAATTACTATGAATTTTAAGAGTATTGGAAACAACAATATTAACCAATTAGTAAATGAATATATAAAACAGGCAGAAGACTTACACATCATAGGAATAGATCGTGGAGAACGTCATCTGCTTTATCTTTCAGTTATAGATATTAAAGGAAATATCAAGGAACAATATTCTCTAAACGAAATCATCAATGAGTACAACGGAAACCGATATGTAACCAATTATCATAACATTTTAACAAAACGCGAAGATGATAGAGTTAAATCGCGTCAAAGTTGGCAAACTATTGAAAACATCAAAGAATTAAAAGAGGGATATTTGAGTCAAGTAATTCATAAGATTTCAGAACTTATGATTAAGTACAATGCTATAATTGTTCTTGAAGATCTTAATCAGGGATTCAAACGAGGAAGGCAGAAGGTTGAGTCATCTGTATATCAACAATTTGAAAAAAAGCTCATTGACAAACTCAATTATCTTGCAGATAAGAAAAGACAAGCCGAAGAACCAGGAGGCATACTCAATGCATACCAACTAACAAACAAATTTGAGAGTTTTAAGAGAATCGGGAAACAGAACGGGTTCATATACTATGTCCCAGCATGGAATACTAGTAAAATAGATCCAGTAACAGGTTTCGTTAATCTATTTGATACACGCTATGAAACAATAAATAAAGCAAAAGAATTTTTCAACAAGTTTGATGTGATACAATATAACGAAGAGATGGATTGGTTCGAATTTATTTGTGACTATAGTAATTTTAGCCCATTAAAGTATGAAGGATCTCGCACGCAGTGGAGAATATGCTCTGTTGGTAACCGTATTGAAACAACACGCGATAAAACTAAGAATTCAAATTGGAGTAGTAGAGAAATAGTTCTAAATGATGAATTTAAAATTTTGTTTAAAAATAAAGGAATTTCAATAAGTTCAAATATTAAAGAAGAAATTTCTAAACAGAATGACGCAAAATTCTTTAAAGAATTATTACACCTATTTAAATTAACTCTTCAAATAAGGAATAGCAAAATAGGTAGCGATATTGATTATTTACAATCACCTGTTGCTGATATTAATGGCACTTTTTATAATAGTGAAATATGTGATAATTCATTACCACAGAATGCCGATGCCAATGGAGCTTACAATATTGCAAGAAAAGGACTATGGATAGTTCGACAGATTAAAACATCAGACAACTTAAAGGATATCAAGTTAGCAATCAGTAACAAGGAATGGTTAGAATTTGCTCAAAGCAAACCGTATCTAAATGTCTAATTGCAAATGAATAACTATATATCAATATCAATGTTAAATGACTTTATCTTTTGTCCGTATTCCATATATCTACATTCTGTATATATGGATACGAATGAAGATATATACAAAGCAACACCTCAAATATCTGGAAGTAATGCTCATAATGCTACTAATAATAAGACTTCTTCTACTCGGAAAGATGATATAATGTCACTTCCTGTTATATCTGAGGAATTAGGTTTAACTGGGATAATAGATATTTACAAAGGTGATAGACACTTACTAATTGAACGAAAAAACAATTTAAAACGGATATTCAGAGGTCAATTATATCAATTATGGGCAGAATATTATTGCATGATTGAAATGGGATATAGAGTTGATTCAATTGCATTTTACGAAATAAGTACAAATAAAATGATATATCAACCTTTACCAAATAATAATGATAAACTAGAGTTAATATCTTTTATTGAGAAATTTCGTTCATACTTACCATGCACAACTAAATTTACTATAAATTCAAACAAGTGTCAGCATTGTATATATTCAAATCTTTGCGACAAAACTATAGAAGATAATGTTTACTCATAAAGATATAGAGGTTAGAACAATTTTTGTTATTAATTGCATTGAAAGTGAACGCAGATTAAGGGTTTGCAATGGAGAACTAATGTTAGAGGAGATTAACGAAGAAAAACATAAGACTCTCACAAAATTTCCATTTCAAAAGATTCTTGCAATATTCATAATTGGACATATATCTATTACAACACCACTTATTGACAAATGTAAAAAATATGGTGTTGCATTAGTTGTTATGAAGAGTAACTTACGACCTATTTTTGTATGGTCAAATTCTGCAGAAGCGAATTATTTATTAAGGAAGAAACAATTTGAATATCCGACAAACAATATTGACATTGCAAAACATATTGTTTGTAATAAAATTATCAATCAGCGTATAAACCTAATTAAAACACGAAAAAAAGATAATCTAACAACTGAAGCAATTTCTCAGTGTGATGCAGCAATTAATTCAATTGATGATATAGATATCTACGAAAAACTAATGGGTTTAGAAGGTATTATCTCAAAATGCTATTTTTCTGCATATTTCCAATCTCTAAATTGGCAAGGAAGACATCCCCGAATAAAAAGTGATATAATCAACCTAACATTAGATATTGGCTATACTATTTTGTTTAATTATATGGAATGTTTTCTAAGAATGTTCGGTTTTGATTTATATGTAGGTATATATCATCGTCTATGGTTTAAAAGGAAATCATTAATTTGCGATTTGATTGAACCATTTAGATGCATTATTGACCACACAATTTTATTAGCTTTCAATAGAGGACAATTTAAGGAAAGGGATTTTATTAAAAATAAACACATATACCAATTACATCATGAGAAATGTCCTGAATATTATCGTGTTTTTTATAATGAGCTTATTAAATACAAAACCAATTTCTTCAAATATATACAACAATATTATAGATGTTTTATGGGATGTAAATCCGTACAACACTATCCTACTTTTAAGTTAAAATGATTATAATAAGTTACGATATTGCTGATGACAAAATACGTACAAGATTCTCTAAAATGCTGACTAAGCAAGGAGCTGTTCGTTTGCAATACTCAGTGTATGAAATGAACAATACTAAACGCCTAATTAATAACCTTAAATTAAAAATAGAGGCTTATGCAAAACATTTCTCAATAGATGATAGTGTTGTAATATTTGATGTTTACGATAATGCTATAACAAAATATGGCAATGCTATTCATCGTGATAAAGATATTGTTTTTTTATAGATTTTAATTTAAACACAAACCTAAGTAGAAATTTTTTATTGGTAGAATAATTCCACACTGGCTTTCAATACTTTAAGTATATAAGCACTAAAAGGGGAGGTAATTACAGGATATTATTTTAAATTGTAACTTGTTAATATAAAGTATTATATGTATATTTGTAAAAGTTTAGTGTCTATTAAGACATAATAATTTCTACTATTGTAGATGCGGGAGAAGCAAGTTTGAACTTAATAGTCTATTAAGACATAATAATTTCTACTATTGTAGATTTTAAATCTGGTAATTGTGGTTGTATTTGTCTATTAAGACATAATAATTTCTACTATTGTAGATAATTAATAGTTAAACTACTTGATAAATTGTCTATTAAGACATAATAATTTCTACTATTGTAGATTTAAGCAGTTTAACAGTTAATTTAAATTCGTCTATTAAGACATAATAATTTCTACTATTGTAGATAAAAAATCATAATTATCAAGAAAATACTGATAGTCTATTAAGACATAATAATTTCTACTATTGTAGATTATGCGAGCCGAATACAGATGCTTATGAGTCTATTAAGACATAATAATTTCTACTATTGTAGATAAACGACCTGTAACCTTGGAAGCGTTCAAGTCTATTAAGACATAATAATTTCTACTATTGTAGATAACCTCATTTTCTGTTAAATTCAATGTTGTCTATTAAGACATAATAATTTCTACTATTGTAGATGATAGCGGTTTGATAGATTTTGATAAAGGTCTATTAAGACATAATAATTTCTACTATTGTAGATTGGCAAGACTATGGTACAGGTAGAGAAGTGTCTATTAAGACATAATAATTTCTACTATTGTAGATTCAAAATCACGTTTAATATAATACTCAGTCTATTAAGACATAATAATTTCTACTATTGTAGATATATTATTAGAAAACTACTATAATTCTAAGTCTATTAAGACATAATAATTTCTACTATTGTAGATGTAGTTAGTAAAAACATACCCATCAAGAGTCTATTAAGACATAATAATTTCTACTATTGTAGATTAATACATAATTATAAATGTTAAAATTGGCAGTCTATTAAGACATAATAATTTCTACTATTGTAGATTATACATAATTGTCTGCACCACCTTCATAAGTCTATTAAGACATAATAATTTCTACTATTGTAGATTAGATATAAAGATAGGACACAATGTTAGTCTATTAAGACATAATAATTTCTACTATTGTAGATTCGCCAAAACATACAATCATCAACTTATGTGTCTATTAAGACATAATAATTTCTACTATTGTAGATAAGGACTACGACAAGGCAACATTATATACGGTCTATTAAGACATAATAATTTCTACTATTGTAGATTGTTCTAGAGGTAAATAACTTGCGGGAAGTCTATTAAGACATAATAATTTCTACTATTGTAGATCATAGAATACGAAGAGGAACTTTAAAGAAGTCTATTAAGACATAATAATTTCTACTATTGTAGATATTTTCTTTTGGCTCAGGACGAAGCATGTCTATTAAGACATAATAATTTCTACTATTGTAGATGGTGGCTTCGGAGGTGGCAACTGGTTACGTCTATTAAGACATAATAATTTCTACTATTGTAGATAAATAACAGAGGGTCAATCCCTCAATTGGTCTATTAAGACATAATAATTTCTACTATTGTAGATCGTAAGGGTATTCGTGAGGACCATGAAGTCTATTAAGACATTATAATTTCTACTATTGTAGATATGCAGGATACAATTCTTGACGAATTTCGGTCTATTAAGACATAATAATTTCTACTATTGTAGATTCAACATCACTCATATTGTCGTAGCCATGTCTATTAAGACATATAATTTCTACTATTGTAGATACATAAATAACAATGGAAAACAACAACCCTGTCTATTAAGACATAATAATTTCTACTATTGTAGATCGTTTTATCGCAAACGCAAAAAATTATTCGTCTATTAAGACATAATAATTTCTACTATTGTAGATATCATACCATTGCCAACAATCAAGAGAAGACTATTAGGATATTTCTTGCTGTAATATATTATAAAAAATCACTAAAAAATCGTAACTTTGCAGTTCTTGAAATAGATTAATCACATTTAGCAAAATGAAAGCATTAAAAGAAAGGATAGTGAAGGATGGGCTTTGCCTACCAGGTGGAATCTTGAAAGTGGATAATTTTATTAATCATCAGATGGATCCTATTCTAATGAAGTCTATGGCTGTTGAATTTGTTCGCCGTTTTGCAAGTACTAAAATCAATAAAATTCTTACGGTTGAGGCCAGCGGTATTGCTCCCGCTATAATGGTTGGGTATTTGTTGGAACTTCCGGTTGTTTTTGCAAAGAAACGCAAACCTTCTACTATGGAGAATATGCTGGTTACAGAGGTATTCTCGTTCACCAAAAATAAAAATTATACTATTTGTGTTAGTAAAGATTATTTACAACCTGGCGACAAAGTTTTATTTATTGATGACTTTCTTGCAAATGGTAATGCAGGCAAAGGTATGATTGACCTTGTAAATCAGGCGGGTGCTGAATTGGTTGGTATGGGATTCCTTATTGAAAAGGATTTTCAGAAAGGTGGTGAGATACTACGTAAAACTGGCATCCATGTGGAGTCGTTGGCTATTATTGAAAGTTTGGATAATTGTGAAATTAAATTTAAAGAGATTTAATATCTGTTATGGATGGGAAACAGTCTGATGCTTCTTCAAGCAATGCTCCTAATGGTCTAATTTATGGACTTGAGGATCGTCCTCCTATATACGATACTTTTTTTGCTGCGTTACAGCACCTATTGGCTATATTTGTTGCTATAATCACTCCTCCTCTTATTATTGCCGGGGCGTTGAATATTGATTTGGAGACTACTGGTTTTTTGGTTTCTATGTCATTGTTTGTATCGGGTATTGCTACGTTTATTCAATGTAGAAGAGTGGGTGGTATTGGTTGTGGACTTTTATGTGTTCAAGGTACAAGTTTCTCTTTTATAGGTCCTATTATTACTGCAGGTCTTACTGGAGGGCTTCCTGCTATTTTTGGTGCTACTATTGCTGGCTCTGTTATTGAGATTTTGGTTAGCAGGGTTCTTAAATATATGCGCCGTATAATTACGCCATTGGTTTCAGGTATTGTTGTAACGTTGATTGGTTTGAGCCTAATTAAGGTTGGTATTACTGCTTGTGGTGGTGGTGAGGCGGCAAAGGTTGCTGGTACATTTGGTGCATGGGAACATGTGGGATTGTCGGCTCTTGTTCTTGTTATAATAATATTTTTTAACCGCAGTAGCAACCACTATCTTAGAATGAGTTCTATTGTTATTGGATTGGTTGTGGGATATGTTGTGTCGTGGGCTTTGGGTATTGTGAATTTTTCGGCTATTCAAGATTTTGGTTCTATTAATATTCCTGTTCCTTTCCGCTATGGTGTAACATTTGATTTTTCTGCTATTATTTCGTTGGGGTTGGTTTATTTGATAACTGCTATTGAGGCTTACGGCGATATTACTGCAAATTCGCTTATATCGGGGCAGCCTGTTGAGGGTGAAAAGTTTATGAAGCGTGCTTCGGGGGGTATTTTGGCTGATGGTGTTAACTCTATGATAGCTGGTATTTTCAATTCTTTTCCCAACTCAATTTTTGCTCAAAACAATGGTATGATTCAACTTACTGGTGTTGCCAGCAGATATGTGGGGTATTTTATTGCAGGTATGTTAATAATTTTAGGATTATTCCCCGGCATTGGTTTAATATTTTCATTGATGCCTGAGCCTGTTTTGGGTGGTGCTACTTTACTTATGTTTGGTACTGTTGCTGCGGCTGGTATCCGTATCATTGCTTCGCAAAACATCAATCGTAAGGCTACATTGGTTATTGCTATCAGTTTTAGTTTTGGTCTTAGTGTTGAATTAGTTCCCGAGATTTTATCTCAATTGCCTGAGACTATCCGCAATATATTCTCTTCTGGTATTACTACTGGAGGGTTAGTTGCTATTTTAACAAACGCTTTGATTCATATAAAGGAGGATTAATTTAAGATAGTATATATATTATCTTTATTGTTTAGTATAGTATGGGGTATAATTATGTGTTATACCTCATTTTTTATTGTTTGCAAATATTTTTTATGCCCGTAATATGGGGGAGGATATATATTTTTATGTGTTTTATTATTTTCTTGACTGTATGTATTATTTTTACTCTTTTAGTTCTCTTTAATTATATCTCCACCCCTACTCTTTATTAAACTTATTTTTATTAAATTTGTGGAGTTGAAAATTGTTTTATTGTTTTTGATTTAATTACGTATGAGATATTATAGTTTTATTGTTGCTTTATTGTTCTTGGTTGTGGGATTTGCTTCGTGCAACAAAGGGGGTGATGAGCAAGTGTCGGATGTTCCTGTTAAGGAGAAGGTTATTAAGCATGGTTTGCCTATTGAGGACTTTATTGTTGTGTGCGATACTTTACGCCAGAACGAGACCTTGACTGATATGCTTATGCGATTGGGATTTTCGGCGAGCGACGTGTATAAGATGACTCAATGTCCTGACTCGGTTTTTAATGCTCGTAAGTTGCGTCCTGGTGAGGTTTGTTCGTTGCTTTGCGATAGGGATTCGTTGGTTACTCCTCGATATTTGGTTTATGAGGAGAATATTAGGGACTACGTGGTGTTTGACCTTATGAATAATTTTAGTGCTACTCGCAAATGTAATCCTTCGGAGTGGATTGAGGGTGAGGTGGCTGGTGTGGTTAACTCGTCATTGTGGGTTTCGTTGGAGGAGAATGGCACTTCGCCTTTATTGGCAGTGGAGATGTCGCATATCTTTGGGTGGTCGGTCGATTTCTTTGGTATTCAGAATGGTGACGAGTACCGTCTGATTTATGAGGGTGAGTTTGTTGGGGATGCTCCTATGAATAATTTCAGGATTTTGGCGGCTTCGTTTAAGACTGCTGATACTACTATTTATGCTATTCCTTTTGTACAGGATAATGAGGAGTTGTTCTATAATGTTGACGGTAATAGTTTGGAGGGTGCTTTCTTGAAGGCTCCGCTTGACTACTATCGTATCTCTTCACGTTTTACTAATAGACGATTTCATCCTGTTCTGAAACGTTACAGGGCACACCATGGTGTTGATTATGCTGCTCCTAAAGGAACTCCTGTTTATGCTATTGGTAGTGGTAAGGTTATTGCTAAGGCTTACCAGAAAGGTGGTGGGGGTAATTATGTGAAAATTAGACATAATAGTGTGTATGTTACTACTTATATGCACCTTTCGGGTTTTGCTAAAGGTCTTAAGGTTGGCGACTATGTTAAACAGAAACAGGTGATTGGTTATGTGGGCTCTACCGGTGTTTCTACTGGTCCTCACCTCGATTTTAGGGTTCATGAGAATGGTAAGCCTATTAATCCTTTGACTATTAAGTCGCAACCTAAAAAGCCTATCAGCAAGGCTAACAAGGATGCGTTTAATGTTGTTGCTGATTCGCTCGTTTCTCGCCTTAAAGCGATTAGTGTTGACTCTTTAAATATTGATTAATATAATTATGGTTAAACCTACTCTTAGTTTCAGTGAGGCTCTTAATGCTTCTACCAGTAAGATTTTTGATTGTAAAGGGCGTTCAAGACGTTCGGAATTTTGGTGGTCGTACTTGGCTGCTTTTGTGCTGTCGGCTGTTCTGCCATTTTTGAGTCCTTTACTTATGCTTGCTACTATCCCGCTTACTATTCGCCGACTTCACGATACTGGTCGCAGTGGTTGGTGGTGGGGCGTTGGTGCCTTACTTGATGCGGGTATTTTTATTTTATTTTGTAGTTTGTGGGGTGTTATTTTTTATAATTATGTTTCTGTATGTGATAATGATATAGCTACAAATAATTTTGTAACCGATGAATTGAAATTTTCAATTTTCGTTATGATTTATACGGCTGTTACCTATATTTATCATATTGTTCTTATTGTTTTCTGCTGTCAGGATAGCGAGTTTTTTGAGAATAAATATGGACCTTCGCCAAAGTATGGTGAGGAGGGATTAGGGGATTTGTAATTAGGAATTTTGCAGTTAAGCAAATACAATAGCAAATTTATTTGAGTATTGTTGAGCGTGAGCAAAATCAAGAAATACAGGTTTCTTAATTAGGAATGAGAATGTCTATGTGGCTAAGATTTACGGACGTGGCAGGCCTCGTCCCTACTTTTCTTAGATACTCTTTTCGGCGGACATGGATTGCTTTTGATACTCTTTGCGGACGTGGCAGGCCTCGTCCCTACTTTTCTTAGATACTCTTTTCTGCGGACATGGATTGCTTTTGGTACTCTTTGCGGACGTGGCAGGCCTCGTCCCTACTTTTCTTAGATACTCTTTTCTGCGGACATGGATTGCTTTTGGTACTCTTTACGGACGTAGCAGACCACGTCCCTACTGCTTTTGATTGGTTATTTAGGATTATTAGGATAACTAAGGCAACTAACAACTGATAGCTGAAACTATACAAAAAAAACTCCTAACCGAAGTTAGGAGTTTTTATTTGTTCTACGCTTTAAATTATTATGCGTTTTTTACTTTGTCAACAATTGCTTTGAAAGCTGCGGGATTGTTCAATGCTAAGTCTGCTAATACTTTGCGGTTGATTTCGATACCTGCTTTGTGTATTGCTCCCATTAGTTTTGAGTAAGACATTCCTTCAAGGCGTGCTGCAGCGTTGATACGTTGTATCCACAATGAACGGAAGTTTCCTTTTTTGTCTTTACGGTCGCGGTAAGCATAGGTAAGACCTTTTTCCCATGTATTTTTTGCTACTGTCCAAACGTTTTTACGTGCTCCGAAATAACCTCTGGTCAATTTCAAAATTTTCTTTCTTTTTGCTCTTGATGCTACATGATTTACTGAACGTGGCATAATTTTCTACTGTTTTTTGAATGTTAGCGTTATCACCTGTTTCGATAATCTTTGTGCTAATACATTCGGTTAATAATTTGGATTTCTCCGTTTAATTAATTGTTTTTGTTAAGAGATACAAAGTAACTTTTTGATGTTCTTCTCATCAGCTTTTGCAACTGTTGTGAAGTGTGTTAGGTTACGTTTTTGCTTTTTAGTCTTCTTTGTTAAGATGTGACTTTTGAAAGCGTGTTTTCTCTTGATCTTTCCTGATCCGGTAAGGGCAAACCTCTTTTTGGCACCGGAATTAGTTTTAGTCTTTGGCATTGTTTTGTTTTTTAGTTATTTATTAATTTTCTGCCTTGTGGCATTTTTTTATTTCTTTTTTGGACTGAGCATAATTATCATTCTCTTTCCTTCGAGACGTGGCATCTGCTCTAGTTTTCCATACTCTTCAAGGTCGTTTACAAAACGAAGTAGTAATACTTCTCCTTGCTCCTTAAATAGGATTGAACGTCCTTTAAAGAATACATACGCTTTTACTTTTGCTCCTTCTTTTAGGAACTCCATTGCGTGTTTTAGTTTAAAGTTGTAATCGTGATCATCGGTTTGTGGTCCGAATCTGATCTCTTTTATTTCAACTTTTGCTGCTTTCGCTTTTTGCTCTTTTGCACGTTTCTTTTGTTGGTAGAGGAATTTTTGGAAGTCTATTACTCTACATACCGGTGGTGCTGCATTGGGCGAAATTTCAACCAAATCGAGTTCTTGCTCTTCGGCAATTGCTCTTGCATCGTAAATTGAATAAACACCTTGTTCTACGTTATCGCCAACTAATCGGACTTCTTTGGCTGTTATCTTTTCGTTTATACGATATGCGTCTTTTAACTCGTCCTTCTTTTGTGGACGTCCTTTGATAGGTTTTGGGTTGTTTGTTTGTCGGTTATTATCCATTCACAATTTATTGGTTTAACATAATTTTTTACTCTTTCGTAAAATCGGGGACAAAGGTAGTAATTTTTTTGTGATTAACAATAGTTTTTTGTAAGTTTTTTACTACTCTTTTATGGTTTATTTATTTTTGAGTATATATAGTTAATTCTCTGATATTAACTTTATGACATTATAGGCCGGAACCATTCCTAATTCGCCTGCTTTGCTTAGGTCTGTGATGGCTTTGTCATTCTGCCCTACATAGGTATATACCAAGGCTCTGTTGAAATAGGCTTCGGCAAAGTCTGGGTTTAGTTGTATGGCTTTTGTGTAGTCTTCTAATGCTCCTGTAAAGTCTTTTTGTTCACATCGTATGTTTGCTCTGTTATAGTATGAGTATGGGAATGTGGGATCAATGGCTATTACTTTGTCGTAATCGCGTAATACCATCTCGTACTCTAATGTTATGGCTTTGTTGTTTAACGTGGGTGCAGAGAGCATATTGTCGCCTATGTGCGCGCCTGGCATTGTTTGTAGTGTGCTTGATGATAGCATGTATTCGATGCGTTTGTATCGTACTACTGCTCGCAGGAAGTAGGCAAATATGAAATCGCTACTTGCCGAGGTTATGCGTGTCAGGTCTTCTATTGCTCCATTAAAGTCTTGTATTAACATAAAGTCTATTGCTCGCGACATATATGGTACGGCATTGTTTGGGTTTATGTCGATAAGTTTTGTGTTATCGGCAATGGATGCAAAATGTCGTGCTATCTTTAGGGAGTCTAAACTTGACTCATGATTTGTTAGTTTTAGTTGTCGTGGTAGTATTCTTGCTCGGTTTAGTTCATCGAGCTCTCTATAATATTTTTTTGGAAGATTTAACTGCGAGGGTTGTTCGTAATATGTCAGTGTGAATTGAGGTTCTATTTTTAGTTTGTATTTGTTGTCTTGTACTCTTCCGCGTATGTTGCTTTGGTATCCAGTTTTTATTGTGGTGTCATCGGATACTAATAGTCGGTTGAATTTGTTTATATTTTTGTCTGATTCGCGTCTGACCTTTTCGGTTTCTTGCAGGGTTGTATCGGCTTGTGTGGCATTGTTTTTTGCCTCCTCTTCTAACTGCATCGCCTTGTCAAAGTCTTTTTTTCCGCCTTTTATATCTCCAAGTTTTCGAAGTGCTTCGGAACGTGCAAAATATACTGGAGCATAGTTGGGATACTCTTCTATTACCACGGTATAGTCTTTTACTGCTTTGCGATACATTGATAGACGGTCGTACAACATTGCGCGGTTGTATACTGCAAATATGTCGTTGGGACGTACTTTTAGCAGGCTTGTGAAGTCTTCTATTGCATCGTTATACTCTCCTACTTGCATTCTTAACAGTCCTCTGTTATAGAGTGCCAATGTGTTTGATGGTTCTTTTTCTACTACATGATTGTAGTCTGCCATTGAGCCTCGTAAATCGTTTATGTGGTATCGCATCACTGCTCGATTTATGTAGTATGACAGAATTGCAGGATCTATCTTTATGGCTTTATCCATATCTGCAATTGACGCCTCTTTGTCTTTTCCGATCATAAATGAAAGCATTGCTCGTTGTGCATAGGCATAGGAGGTGTATTTGTCGATTTCGAGTGCTCGCTCTACATCGGCTAATGCTCCAAGTGTATCGGCATTTTGTACGCGATATTGGCTTCTGCTCATATAGGCGTTATAATAGTTGGGATGCAACTCTATGAGTTTGGCATAGGTGCTGTCGGCTTGTGTGTATTGCTTCTCTTCAGCTTGTGCTATGGCTTTGTTCAAGAGGAAGGTTTTGTCTTCGGGCATATACTCCAATGCTTTGTTGTAGTCTTCTATTGCTCCTTGGTTGTTGCCTAAATTTTGTCGGGCTACTCCTCTTACATGGTATGCTCCTATTATAAAGGGGTTGTAATCGATACATATTGAGCAATCTTCTTCGGCTCCTTTGTAATCTTCGAGACTTAATTTTGCTGCTCCTCGCAAGAAATATGGCTCTGCCATATAGGGCTTTACCTTAATTACTTGATTGAAGTATTGTATGGCTAATATGTAATCTTCGAAATAGAGTGCATTGCGACCGATGTTCATTACTCGGTCGGTATTGAGTTGTGCTGTTACGGGCAGTGTAATTGTGAGCATTATGATTATTATAATGCTTTTTACAACTCTAACTATTTTGTTTCTGTTTTTATTCATATTCAATTTGCGAAGATAACTTATTTTTTTTGCTTTTTAAGAATGGTTTTGAATTTTATTTCTTATTTTAGCGGTTGATTATAACATTGTTTTTTTCTTTGACTGCAATGTTGTGATTTAGTTTAGTTTTTTATTCTCTTTTTTATGGCTGAGAAGTTTATTATTACAATAGGTCGCCAGTTTGGTAGTGGCGGCAGAGTTATTGGCAAGGAGCTTGCTAAACGTTTAGGTTTTGAATATTACGACAAGGAACTTATGAATGAGGCTGCTAAGGTTAGCGGTCTGGATTGTAGTTGTTTTGAACAGGCTGATGAGAAGGAGCTGTTTTCTATTCCCAATATTTTGACAAGCAACTGGTTTTCGTTTGGTTTGGGCGACAATGGTAATAGTTCTATGTCGAGCGAACATATCTTCAAATGCCAATCGGATGTTATCCAGATGATTGGCGAGAAGGGTAATTGTGTTATTGTGGGCAGGTGTGCCGACTACGTTCTTAGAGATTTCCCTAACTGTATCAATATTTTCTTACATGCTCCGTTGGAGGCAAGGGTTGAACGTGTTATGTCGCGTGACAAGATTAGCGAACGTGAGGCTACCGCTATTGTTAAGCGTCATGACAAACAGAGAGCGGCATATTATAATTTCTTTACCGATAAGACTTGGGGAGATGGCAAATCGTATCATCTTTCTATTGACTCTTCGCTGTTGGGTATTCCCGAGACTTGCGATATTATTTGTAGTTTTTTAAATAAGTTCAAAAGTAAATTACTAAAATAATTCAGTGAGATTTGGATAACTAATTGGGCAAATTATTCATATTATATAAAAATAGAGTTGCACTTCAAATCATGCAACTCTATTTTATTTGGGCATCGGTTGTGAAACTAAGATGACAAAAATATCTAAGATACTGATAAACGAATGACAACCTACTTTTTCATTAGTTTTGATGATAACCAACGGCGAACTGGTTCATCGTACAGTTTTAGGACTGCATACGCTAATACTATGCTTGAGAGTACCACTATTAATGGCATTACCCATGTTTGTTGCAATGAGTAGTACTCTTCTTTTATTAACCACTTATAGAATACATACATTATGGGATAGTGTACTATGTAGAGTGGATATGATATATCGCCAAGGAATTTGTTTATTTTGCCTGTGTAGTTATCGGTTGTTCCTCCACACGCTCCCATCCATACTATGAAGGGAAATATGAATGCTATACATAATACTTCGTATAGCGCGTTAAGGCTGACAAGTTCAGGTTTTAGTTCGATAAATGGTAGTGCAAATATTACTACTAACAGTATGCTACAAATCCAAAATGCTCCTCTTATTTTACGTGGACGGAACGTGCGTGCAAGTAACATTCCAACCGTAAAAGGGAATAACATTCTTAGTAGTCCGCCCCAGAAGTTTATGGCATCTATTGTCCACCCTACTCCTACGCAGTTATATTGTGATATGTCAAACACATAAAACCATGCATGCAAAACACCTAACACCACTACTAATAATGTTAGTAGTTTTGTTGATAAACGGCGAATGATGAGCGCATATAGTATATTGCCTATATACTCAAAGAATAGCGACCAAGAGGGCCCGTTGAGTGGGAACATTTCGCCGTTTCCTCTAACCTCGTACGATGCTCCCGGTACGGCTGGTATCATAAACATTGTTAGGAGCATTGCTAACATTACCCAACCTATTGGAGTTGTCTCGCCTGTCCATGTTTTAAATCCTTCACAAGCAAAGGCAACTACTCCTATTATTGCTCCCATTACAATCATTGGGTGCAGACGTATTAAACGTCGTTTAAAGAATCCGCCTAAGGTCATCTTATTCCAGCGGTCGTCGTATGCATAACTGATTACAAATCCTGATAGAATGAAAAAGAAATCGACCGCTATATGCCCATGATTGAGCGTGCGGATTATTCCGTCTCCTGCTCCGTTCACTCCTTCGGCAAAGGCAAAGCCTTCAAATATATGATATATTAGAACCATTATGGCTGCTACTCCGCGTAAGCCATCGAGTAGTTCGTAATGAGGTTTGGTATCAGCAAAGTTTTGTGATGCCACTACTTTTGTTTGCATAGTTTTGTTTGTTTTGGTTTAAACCGCAAAATTAATAGTGTTATATGAGAATAAATTTGATATAAATCAAATTATTTTCTTGCTCTCAATCGGCTGAGTGTAGATAGTGTTATTCCCAAATATGAGGCTACATATGTTAGGTTTGTACGCTCTATTACATTAGGGAATTGCTTAATAAACGACTCATATCGTTCTTTGGCAGGTAATGTTAATCTATCTTTATGGCTGCGATGCAGACGGCGATATTCGTTTTGGTGTATTATTCGCGACCATATACACAACTCCATATTTGTATTCCATAGGTGCATTAGGTCTGTTAATGAGATACGATATGCTTCACACTCTTCGAGCGTTTCTACATACTCCTCACTTCGCTTTCCGTAATAGAGTTCATCCATACTGAATACTATTGAGCCTTCAAAAGAGAATGATGTGGTTATCTCATCGCCTTCAACCATCCAATATGAACGTGTCATACCCTTTTCTATAAAGTAGGCATAGTGCGTAAATACTCCAGCCTCTACTAATTTGTGTCTTTTAGGGAAGTGGCATTTTACAACTTTTGCCTCCAACTCCGATATTGTTTTATCGGAGAGGGGGCAAAGTTTTTTTATATTTTCTATTACTTTATTCATTTATATTGATAGCTTATGCTTCCTCTTTTTTTGCACGCATACTATCCCAAATAAGGTATCCAATTAGTGCTATATATACTACTAATCCTATGATTTGTGCAAGTGTATCGCCAACAGGTGTTGTGTACTCAAATCCTCCAAATTTCATTGCAGCACTTATTACTCCCATTAATGCTCCTCCTGCTATAAATCCTGATGCAAGCAGTGTTCCTCTTTCTTGTCGTGCTTTGTTTAGTTCGCTATCCTTTGAACGTGTGCTTACAAACCAACTTATTAATCCTCCTACTACAAGTGGAGTGTTCAACTCTAAAGGAATGAACATTCCTAACGCAAATGCCAACGCTGGTACTTTAAGGAATGTCAATAATAGTGCTATTGCTGCTCCTATTCCATAAAGCAACCATGGCGCTCCTTGCCCCGACATCATTGGCTCAATTACGGCTTTCATTGCATTTGCCTGAGGTGCAACTAATGCTCCTTCGCCTGTCCATCCGTATGTTTTATCTAATATCATTATTACGCCACCTACTGTTACAGCCGAAACAAGTGTTCCAAGGAATTTCCAACTCTCTTGCTTTCGTGGTGTTGAGCCTAACCAATATCCTATTTTAAGGTCAGTTACAAATCCTCCTGCAGTTGATAGTGCGGTACATACTACTCCTCCAATTATCAAGGCAGCCAACATTCCTTTTTCGCCATTAAGACCAACGGCAACCAATATTACTGATGATATTACAAGTGTCATCAAAGTCATTCCTGATACTGGGTTTGTTCCTACAATGGCTATTGCATTTGCGGCTACTGTTGTAAATAGGAATGCTATTACCGCTACCACTATAAAGGCTATTATTGCTTGAAGTGGATTGCTTATTATTCCAAAATAGAAGAACAATAACATTGCTATAAGAGTAATTATTGCTGATATTACAATGAACTTCATTGACAGGTCACGGTCGGTACGTTTTACAGCAACTGCAACTTGTGTTGTTTTTCCTTTTAATTCACGACCTGCCAATGACACTGCACCTTTGATCACTCCCCACGATTTTATAATTCCAATTAATCCTGCCATTGCTATACCTCCGATACCAATGTATCGTGCATAGTTTGAGAATAACTCCTCTGGCGACATTGCGCCTAAAGGTTTAATCGCTTCGGCTACTCCTGTTGATAGCATTACATCTCCAAACAGCCATCCCATTCCAGGTATCAAGATAAACCATACAAATATTGAACCTGCACAGATTATTGTACAGTATTTTAGTCCTACTATGTAACCTAATCCTAATACTGCTGCTCCTGTATTTATTTTAAATACGGCTTTTGCTTTATCTGCTATAACCTCACCAAAAGGCAGTACTCGAGTTGTCAAAACTTCGCTCCACCATCCAAATGTTGATAATATAAAGTCATACAATCCTCCTATTAATCCCGCTATTATAAGAGGTTTTGCTTGGTTCCCTTTCTTTTGTCCTGAGATTAATATTTGTGTTGTTGCTGTTGCTTCGGGGAAAGGATATTTTCCGTGCATATCAGAAACAAAGTATTTTCTAAATGGAATTAAGAATAGTATTCCTAAAATTCCTCCTAATAGTGAACTTAAGAATATTTGCATAAAAGAGGCATCCAAATCGAGCATATAGAGTGCTGGTAATGTAAATATTGCTCCTGCTACTACATTTCCTGAGCATGCTCCAATTGATTGAATTAGGACATTCTCGCCTAAAGCATTTTTACGTTTTGTCGCTTTTGATAATCCTACGGCAATTATGGCAATGGGTATTGCTGCTTCAAATACTTGTCCTACTTTTAATCCAAGATATGCAGCCGCTGCTGAAAAGAGTATTGCCATTAAAATTCCCCACGTTACTGACCATGGAGTAACTTCTCTGTAATTTTTGTCAGGCGACATTACAGGTTTATACTCTTCGCCTTTGTTTAACTCCCTAAACGCGTTTTCAGGGAGAGAATCTTTTAATTGTTCTTCCATATTGTGTTTTTCTATTAACTGAAATTATCTATCAATTAAGTGCTTTTATTAAATTCCGTGCGAAGTTACTATAAGATAATCAATTTTCAAAAAAATATGTTGTGTTGGTAATAATTTTAAAAAAAATTTTTATTTATCTTTACTGCACATTTTGTAAAATGGGTTAATGTTTTTTGTTTTATAACAGCACTAACATTATACTCTTATTTACTTGATTGATTTTCGGTCAGTTATATATAAACGCAAGAGAATGAATAATGATACTTTTAAATTTTTATCTGAATTGTCTATTAACAATAATCGTGAATGGTTTGCTCTAAACAAGCACCGATTTGTTAATATTAAAACTGAATTTGAGAATGATATAAGAGTTCTTCTGTCAAATATGAGTGCGTTTGATGATGAATTAAAAGGCTTGTCGGTGGAACGTTGCGTTTATAGAATATATAGAGACATGAGATTCTCTTTTGACAAGACTCCATACAAAACAAACTTTGGTGCTTTTATGACAAAGTTTGGGAAAAAACTTGATAGAGCAGGATACTATCTGCATATTGAACCTGGCAAATCTATGATATGTGCAGGTTTATGGTTTCCTTCTTCTGCTCTTTTGAAGGCCGAGAGACGTGCCATTTACGATAATATAGAGGAATTTAGAGATATTATTAATGATAAAAATTTTATTGAATGTTTTGGCGGTTTGAATTTTGAGAACTCTTTAAAAAAACTTCCTTTGGGTTTTGATAAGAGTTTTGAATATCCTGAGTTACTTAAACTTAAAGATTTTGGAGTGGTAAAATATATGCCAGATAAATTCTTTTTTGAAAAAGATTGGATTGATAAGGTATGTAAGTATTTTAGTTACACCAAACCTCTAAACGATTTCTTAAATTTTATAATTGACGAAGAGCAATATTAATACAAAATAGGAATATAACAATTATATATATGGAATGTTACGAGAAATATAGAGATATGGTAAGGAATCAAAGAGATACATTCTTTGCCAATGCTGCTAAACGTTTTTCAGAGGAAGAGATGAGCCTTATTCGCAAAGGTTTTGCATTTGCTGAGATGGCCCATATTAACCAAAAAAGAAAAGCAGGAGACCCATACATTACTCACCCTCTGGCTGTTGCTTCAATTGTTTGTGATGAGTTGAAATTGGGTGTTAATCCTATTATTGCAGCCCTACTACACGATGTAGTTGAGGATACCAACCATACTATTGAGGAGATTAAAGCAGGGTTTGGCAGTGATATTGCCTTTTTGGTTGACGTACTTACCAAAAAGAAGAGGGATAAGTATGAGACTTCGAAACAGGTTGATAATTTTCAACAGATGTTAAACTCAATACATTACGATATTCGTGCATTGTTGATTAAACTTTCTGACCGCTTGCATAATATGCGTACGCTTAAATCAATGAAACCTGAAAAACAGATTAAGATTGCTGGTGAAACCGACTACTTTTATGCTCCACTTGCAAATCGTCTTGGTTTGTATAAGGTTAAATCGGAGTTGGAGAATTTAAGTCTTCAATATCGTTCGCCTCATGAATATGAAGATATAAAGAAACAGATAGACAACTATGCTGAGGCTCATGCTTCTGCTGCCAGAAAATGGATTAGAAAGATTGAAGAGAGACTTGAAGAGAACGGCATTAAAGCTCAAATAGACTGCGATAAACGTACCGTTTATTCTATATGGAGTAAAATGCACTCAAAAAATATATCTTTTAAAGAGGTTGAACATATTAGGGTTATTAATATCACTTTTGAAAATTGGGAAGAGTTAGGTCTTACAGAAAAGCGTTTGGCTTTGAGAATATACTCTATACTTACCGACCTTTATATTGAAAAACCTGGTAGTTTAAATAACTATATTGACACTCCTAAAGAAAATGGCTACCATAGCCTCCACTGCAAACTTATGGGAAACGAAGGCAGATGGATGGAGGTGCATATTCAATCGACCAGTATGCGTGAGAGATCGTATTATGGATGTCTTGTTGAACGAGAAACTGGTGTTGAGGGATGGATTGCAAAATTCCGCGATATTCTTAAAGATATTTCGTTCCATGGCAAAGAGAGCGGTTTTAGTATTGAGAGCGTTATCAGAACTTTCTACAATGATGATATTGTTGTTTTCTCTCCAAATGGTACTCAATTTATTTTACCAAGTGGTGCAAGTGCATTAGACTTTGCTTATGAAATTCACTCTAACATTGGAGAGCATGCTCAATATGCTATAATTAATGATAAATTAAAATCGATATTTACTAAACTTCAACATGGTGACAGAGTAAGAATTGGTTCAGAAACAAGTCACCATCCAAAAGAGTTTTGGTTAGACCACGTTGTAACCTACAAGGCTATACAATATATCAAACAATACTTGAGAAGAGAAAAAGCAAAAAAAGGAGAAGTGGGTACACAATATATTTTATGTCCTAATTGTGAGCCTCTACCCGGAGATGAGGTTATTGGATTCAGACATGATGATAATACTGTTACTATTCATAAATGTAACTGTCCTACTGCCATTTCGGTTGCCGCACAACAAGGCGATATTATTGAGAATGTCAGTTTATATCCATCTGAAAAGACATATCCTGTTACTATATTTATTAAAGCGGTAAATAGGGATGGCTTCTTACTGGATTTGATTACAGAAATATCGCAAAAAAACCTGTTAAGCATTGAAAGTATAAAAAGTACTACCGAAGATGATATTATTGATTGTATCATTGTTTTCTATGTTCACTCTATTAACGAACTTAAAGACGTTGAAGAGGATATAAGAGGTATGAAAAATATTTATGAGGTAAGACATATTACTCATGCTATTTAAATATCTGTTGTTGGCTAATTATTAGATGATTTCAAAAAAATACTTAAAGTATTGTGAATAAAATTAAAGGTTGTTTTTTGTATTTTATTTTTTGTTATATTTATCGTCAGAGCGTGAATATGAGATAAATAAAGATACTTTTGACTAACAAATAACTGTTTTTTACGGTTTTTTTATGCTTATTAAATAATATTATCTAAATAAATGTAATTATGAACTTTAAGAGATTATTTTTACTTCTTCTTGTTGCATTTACAACAGGAAGTGCGTTTGCTCAACAGACAACGCTATGTGATATCTCTTCGGACGTAAATGAACCCTTACCAGTGTTCCCTGTTCCGACAGAGACTCAATTAAAATGGCATGACATGGAATTTTACGCCTTTATGCACTTTGGTATTAACACCTTTACTGGTAGAGAATGGGGATATGGAGATGAAAGTATTAATACTTTCAGTCCTACTTCTGCCATAAACGTGGAACAGTGGGTAACTGAAATTAAGAACATAGGCTGTAAGGGTATTATCCTAACATGTAAACATCACGATGGTTTCTGTACTTGGTTTACTAACACAACAAACCACTCAACTAAAAACAACACCACTACAAACGGAAATGTAGATATACCTAAAATGCTTTCGGAAGAGTGTGCAAAACAGGGTCTAAAATTTGGAGCATATATCTCTCCTTGGGATAGAAATCATGCAGAATATGGTCGTGCTGGATATGTTGAGGCTTTCCATGAACAAATTCGTGAAATTTGTACAAACTACGGAGATATATTTGAGATGTGGTTTGATGGTGCAAATGGTGGAGACGGATACTATGGAGGTGCAAGAGAGAGTCGCAGTATAGATGCTGCTACATATTACGACTTTCCTAACGCTTTTAAAATGATTAAAGATCTTCAACCCGATTGTGCTATATGGGGTTGGGATCAAGACTGCCACTGGATTGGAAATGAAGAAGGTTGGGCTGGTGAAACCTCTTGGAGTTTATATGATAACGGATATAATGGCGATGGTAGTGGTAATGAATATGGAGAAGAAAACGGATGGCGTTGGCTACCTGGTGAGGCTGATGCTAAAAATGGACCTGGATGGTTCTGGACATTCTCTGACAGCCAACTTAAATCGGCTCAAGAACTATTTACCATCTATATGCATACAGTGGGTAGAAATGCAAATCTTATTCTAAACTTTCCTCCAAATAAATCAGGAAGTCTATCTGATCAAACAGTAAGTATAATGCATCAGTTCAAGACTCTTATTGATAACGCTTTTGGCACTGACCTTGCTTTAAATAAAACCGCTACAGCATCAGCAGAAAGAAGTAGTTCTGTTTCTGGTAAATTTGCGGCTTCTAATGTTACCGACAACAATCCTGAAACATATTGGGCTCTTGAAGATGGAGAGAAAACAGGACATATTGACATTGATCTTGGTTCATCAAAACAGGTAAAATATATTCGTTTAGGTGAATATATTAGAAAAGGTCAACGTGTAAAAGGGTTTGAAGTTTATACTTGGAATGGTTCAAGTTGGGCTAAACAATCTACAACTGAAGAGACAACTACAATAGGTCATAAGAGAATTATAACATTATCTTCTCCTATTACTACTCAAAAAGTTAGAATTAAAATCACTGATAGTAAGGAGTGTCCTCTTATCAGCAGAATCTCAATATATTAATAACGAAACAACATAACAAATATGAAAAAGTTTAAATATTATATAGTTGTCCTATTTTTAGGGATGTTTGCCTCAGTGGCAAATGCTCAAATAGTGTTGTCTTCGTTTGAGGACGGCTCAAGTTCGGGAATAGAGTTTGTTGATACTTGGGAAGATTCTCCTTTTAATGATGGTAGATGTTCAAATACCCCAATGGTTATTGATAACCCCTATTTAGATGATATGAACTCTTCAGAAAAGGTTTTACATGTAATAAGGCCCTATTATGCAGGAGATAGGAATGGTGTTGAAATTAAATTGGAACGTCCATTTAATTTAACAACTCAAACTCAATATGTACACATTTTTATTCACAAACCAGTTGCAAGTAGAATACTTTTGAGAGGGAAAAATACTGGCTCAGAAGTTATGCAATTTGAGAAACTTTCTCAATCAGAATCTCGTGCAAATGCATGGAGTGATGCTGTATTTGCTATTAAAGGAAGTAATTTAGAGATTGACCGTTTGGTTTTATATCCTGATTGCGAAAGTGCATTGGGTAGAATCAATGGAGATTTAGATATTTATATTGATGATATTGTTATTAGCAACTCTCCAGATCCTCGCTCGGTTACTGATTACTGCAAAGTAAATGGAACGAAAACTACATCAAGATATATATCGACAGTTTCTACTACTGGTGCATCAATGAATATCAATGCCGAATTTGATGGTGTTCCCGAAAATATATACACAAAATATAACTCTCAAGCAATTGTTGCTGAAGCAGGTTCTCCATTTACATTGAATATTGTTCAAAAATCTTCTTCAAGATCAAATAAAGTTTGGGCTTTAGATGTTTATGTTGATTTCAATGCTGATAAAGAGTTTGTATCGGATGGCGAATATTTAGGTCGTTTGGAGGGAACCGTAAATGGTAAAACTATTGAATATTCAAAAGAGATTACCGTTCCTGCAGGAACTAATGTTTCGTCTTGTGCTATAAGAATCAAGGCTAACAATCCTGATGATGCTCCTGCTGAACCTGAATTTGCAAGTTGCGATGATGTTACCGATGGTATGGTATTGAATATTCCTATGGAAATTTCGCAATATGTTGAAAGACCTATTATTACGATATCAGGTAGCGATGGTCAAAGCGGATGGGGAGCTATTAGATTTAAAGGTATTGAAGGCACTGAAGTTAAAGTTAATAATGGTACTAAAGTTACAGCTTTGGCTTCTCCTAATAATGGTTATGAGTTTGATGGTTGGTATAGCAAAGAGACCGGTGGTATTTTAAGCGAAAGCGAGGAATTTACATTCTCCGCAGAATTCAGCATAGGTTTGATTGCTAAATTTAAAGAACTTGTATTCTGCGAGCCAACCGGAACAACTCCTGATGCCTGGTTCAGTTCTATTTCAATTACTCCTCAAGGAGGAACAAGTTTAAATTACTTTACCGAGGCTAATGACCCAGGAGCAAACTTCTATCGTTACTCTATTTTAGGTGGTATTAATACTAAACGCCTAACTTCTTTCAATTTAAGTGCGATAAAAGAGGCTAATGCAAACTTTAGCAACAAAAATATTGCTGCCTGGGCCGATTGGAATAACAACCACTCGTTCGAGACTGAAGAGTTTATTGGAGCTATTGAAGATAGTGAAAATATTTCTATTGCTGTTCCTGAAACAGCCGTTTCGGGTAATATATATGTAAGGGTTATTATAAGTGATAGTGCAATTACAGCTGATGATGCTTGTTCTGCTGTAGGTACAGGTATTGCTTATGACCTTATGATTACTGTTGCTCCAAATGACAACGAAAGATTCTCTGTTTCAGCTCTATCAAATGTAACTGGAGCTGCAACATTTACCTTATCTCCCGCCCCAGACGCAGATGGCAAATATGCTGCTGGTACAAATGTTGATATTACTTGTGTACCTGCAGGTGGTTATCAGTTTGTTCAATGGTATAAAGATGGTATTCCTTATGGTGCAACCATGACATCAAATAACCCATTACCTATTACAGGTCTTAATCAAGATCTTGAACTTACAATGAAGGTTGAGCCTAAATTCCCCGAATATTGTGAAGGCACCACTCCAAATAATGGAGATGGAGATCATTATGGTATTACAGAAGGTTATGTAATGGTGAATAGCGTTACAGCCTTTAACTTTACTAAATCAGCTTCTATAACTGACCTTTCGGAGTCGTGTATTGCTGACGTATGTCCTGGAGATACAATAAAGATTTTTGTTTCGGGTGCAATGCACACAACTTGGGCTCAAGGTATTGCCTATATTGACTGGAATATGGATGGTACTTGGAGCGAAGGAAGTGATGAAGCATACGAACTATTTAACAATCCAGGCTCTCAAGTTACTAATAAGCAAACCGATATTATTGTTCCTGAAAATGTTGGAACTGGTTGCTTTGGCATAAGAATTTGCTCAGGTGAGGCTCCTGCCCACAACTCATTAGGTGGTGGTCCTTGCAAAGCAAGAAAACGTGGTACATTATTTACTTTTAGAGTAAATTCTACTGCTCTTCCTGCAGCAGAGCCTAAACTTAATATTTCGAAAGGTGGTGGATGTTCTGTTATCATAACAGATACGGATGGAAATGAACTTGCAAATAAAGATATTATTGCAAGTGACGCTACTTTCTCAATAGTTGTTAGTATTGATGACGAGTACCTTCTTGACAATGTAAATGTGAATGGCTTTGATATTGTGATGGAAGAGAACGATGGTATTTATTATGGTTCATTTACCTCAAATAGTGCTGGGGCAAAAGTTGTTGTCTCTACTAATAAAAAAGAGTATTGCGAGCCGACAGAGACTTTGAGAAGAACTGACAGAACTGATGGAAGCAATGATAACAGGTACCTTACTGAGGTCTCTTTAAGAGGTTCAACTTATCCTGGTTCTTCTTCGATAAGTGTTAGTGGTTTATCTCAAGATCCCCATCGCATTATCTATGAGAACCACACAGACCAAGTTCTAAACTGCTACGCTGGTGATGTTCTTACCCCTACTCTCTCGTTTAATGGTTCATGGATGCACAAATATGTATATGTTGATTGGGACAGAAACTATGTTTTTAATGTAGGTAGTAGTGGTAATTGGGAGGAACTTGTTTCGTTCAACTACATTAATGGCGTTACAAGCAGTGGTGCAACTGGCTCAAACCAAGGTACAAGTGCTTTAGGTGCATTTACTGTTCCTGCTGACGCTGGAGGTTTGTATAGGATTCGTTATAAATTAGATTGGGATAGCACAGATCCTTGTGGCCGTTTTGATGATTCTAATAACATATTGGATAATGGTGGTGGTATTGTTGATTTTATGTTGAATGTTTACAACAATTCTACTTCTATTAAAGATACTGAGGGCTCTAATGTTACTGTATTTGGGACAGATAATAAAATAGTTGTTACAGGCATAGAGAATGGTATTGCATATATATATGCTCCAACTTCGGGCAAACTATTAAATTCGATTACGGTAATTGGAACAACATCTATTGATATTGAAAACGGTATATATATTGTAAAAGTTATTGAGGATGATTTCTCAACCGTAAATAAAGTTATTGTAAAATAGAGTTGATATACTATTACTGAAAATGGAGGTGAAGTAATTCATCTCCATTTTTTATATTTAAAGTAACATCAACGCTCGTCCCAACCAGTATCGGCAAGTATTAGAGGTGGACTATTCTTTTTTAAGTTATGCCAATATGAACCTGTTATAATGTGTACTTTCCACAAAAAATATTGGAATAAGTTTCTTATTTTTCGGTTGCTTATTAGTACCTTTGTGATAAGGTTAAATATATAAATCAGAAATAATGATTAAAAGATTTGTTTTTTTTATAGTTGCTATAATATCATTAAACATTACAGCCGAAGAGTTACCATACTCCCCTACTCCTGAGAATTTAGAACGCAGAAAAGAGTTTGCTGATGCTAAATTTGGAATTTTTATCCATTGGGGTATTTATAGTATGATGGGCGACGGAGAGTGGGTTATGACAAATCAGGATATTAAACATAAAAGATATTCGCAACTTGCCGCAGGTTTTTATCCCTCAAAATTTAATGCCAAAGAGTGGATTGATATTATAAAGGGGTCTGGAGCAAAATATTTATGCTTTACTTCGAGACACCATGATGGCTTTTCGATGTTTCACTCTGACTTTACCGATTACAATATTGTTGATGCAACGCCTTTTAAAAGGGATATTCTTAAAGAACTTGCAGAGGAGTGTAATAGACAAGGAATAAAACTTCATCTATATTACTCGCATATTGATTGGGGAAGAGATGATTTCCCTGTAGGAGGCACTGGTCAGAAAAGTGGTAGAGATAAATCAAAAGAGAATTGGAGTAGTTACTACTCTTTTATGAATAACCAATTAACTGAGTTATTGACTAACTATGGAGAAATTGGTGCTATTTGGTTTGATGGGGTATGGGATAAACCAGACTTTGATTGGCAATTAGAGGAGCAATACAGACTTATTCACTCAATTCAACCTCACTGTTTAATTGCTAATAATCATCATAAAGAGATTAAAGAGGGTGAAGATTTTCAGATTTTTGAACGCGATCTTCCTGGAGAAAATACTGCAGGTTATTCTGAAGGTCAACAAGTTAGCAAACTACCTTTAGAGTCGTGCCAGACTATGAACAATACCTGGGGGTATAATATTGTTGATGACAACTATAAATCAACTAAAGATATTATTCACTTCCTTTTAAGAAATGTTGGTATGGGTGCAAACCTATTACTTAATGTTGGTCCTGGTCCTGACGGAAGTTTTCCAGAAGAGGCTGCTTCTCGTTTAAAAGAGATTGGCGAATGGTTGGGCAAATATGGAGAATCGGTTTATGGTACAACAGCTGGAATAATTCCTCCTCAAGATTGGGGTGTTACTACTATGAAAAATAACACATTGTATATTCATATACTAAACTTAAACAGTAATTCATTACATTTGCAAATCAATGATTACAAAGCGAAAAATGCAGTTTCACTAATTAATGGAAAAGACATTAAGATAAAACATAATGAGAATGGCATAACCTTATACTTTGATGAAATTCCCACAGATATTGATCATATCATTAAGATTGATATGATACAAAAGTACTAAATTTGTAAATGGGATATAATCAAATCATATTATATA
>JAFXDI010000017.1 GCA_017521245.1 Bacteroidales bacterium | reverse complement strand
GTTTCACTACCAAGAATTATTTGTTGAGGGAGTTTGCTGTAATTCTCAATATATTTGTGAGGACGGTAGTTAAATCCTGCAACATCCATTGTTGCTGCCATATTGTTGTTAACCACTGCATCGGGAGCATCCATACCTTGTGTTACTGGACGTGTTGGGTCTTCTCTGTGACAAATATCTTGTAAATATCTTGATAGTTTAGGACCTTGCTCGGGCTTCCATTGGTCTGGAACTTCATTTCCTATACACCACATTACAACGCTTGGATTGTTACGATACTGATGAATTAGATTTACTAAATCTTTCTCTACCCACTCATTCCACATTGTATTGTATCCATTTTTAACTTTAGGAGTTACCCACTCATCAAATGACTCAAGCATTAGCATCATACCCATTTCATCACAAGCTTTTACAAGTTCGGGAGCCGGCATATTGTGAGATGTTCTAATTGCATTACATCCCATATCTTTAAGTATGCGAACTTGACGGCGAATACCAGCCTCATTTGCGATACCTCCAAGAGGACCTAAATCGTGGTGGTTACATACTCCTTTAAATTGAGTACGTTCTCCATTTAAATAAAATCCTTTATTAGGAATTATTTGTATTGTCCTGAATCCGAATGTAGTAGAATATTCATCTTTAAGTGTCTCTCCTTCGTAAATCTTAGACTCTGCTGTATATAGCGTAGGTGCATCTAATGTCCAAAGAATAGGATTCTCCACTACAAAATTTTGTTCAAATATGCCACCATCAAATTTACAACCATTTTTATCGTTTGATGCAACTACGTTTCCTTTAGCATCTTTGATAACAGTTTTAATAGTGTAATCTTCAATAGTTTTATTTGCAGGCATCTCTAATTTTGTTTTCAGATTTACCTTTGCATAATCTAACTCAACTACTGGAGTTGTAATTTGAGTTCCGTAAACAGGTACATGGGCATCTTCAGTAACTACAACATGAACATTTCTGTAAAGTCCTGCGCCGGGATACCAACGTGAACTCTCTATTAGGTTTTCAAGTCTGACAGCCAAAGTAACTTTCTCTCCCTCTTTTATGAAAGGTGTAGCATCAACATTAAATGATGTGTATCCGTAAGGTCTTGAAGTTGCAAATTCTCCATTAATATATACATTTGCATGGCTCATTGCACCATCAAAGATAATAGTACATTTTTTACCCTCTTTAAATTCTGGAATATCAAAAGATATTCTATACCAACCCGGACCTACAAAAGGTAAGCCTCCTGTACGACCTGCGTGTTCCATTGCCTCTTTCTGTCCATCTTGTGTAATTGCAACATTTTGTCTGTCATTGTCAATGCTAAATGGTCCATAAATAGCCCAATCGTGTGGAACTCTTACCTCTTGCCAATTATTGTCAACAAAGTCTGTTGTTGAAAACAAACTATTGTCTTCACGTGTAAAACGCCACCCCTTCTCTAATAGAGTCTCAGTGCGAGGTGTTGCAAAGAGCATCATTGGAGAAAGCAGTAAAAGCAATGCTGCATTTCTAATTTTCTTGTAGTTCATAATATTTATTATTAGTGATTATAATTATCAAAATAGCTTTATTTGGCGAAGATAATAAAAATTATGAGTTAAATCAATATCCTTTATATTAGACAATAAAAAAAGTATGAGTTTAACCCATACTTTTCTTAATATGTAATTTCCCTTATATCTTATCGTATTCTGTCTGCTGAACGAACTAATCTTTCATCTGCTTTAATTGCCTTAACAGCAAGTATATTTAATATTACTGATATAGCAGGAAGTATTAATCCAAATGATACTGATGTGTATGTATATTCTATTAAATCTTTTATGTACCATAAATATATGGCAAAAACAGCATAAAACATTATTGAAAGGAATAGAGATATTGATGCTATCTTAATTTGTTTTATTCTGTTTTTATACATAAATATTGATATAAATAATAGTATAGCAGATAAAATTGCAATTATGGCCATTGGATAGGTTGTTATTGTTCCGCAACCTATTCCGAAGGTATTAAACAGAATAGTTTCTTGTTCACTAACTGAGAATTTTAGTAATGGAAAACAATTTGTTAATGCCATTAATAATGAAGCAATAAATAGGTATATTGTTTGAATTCTTTGTATCATGATTTATCTTTTATTAGCATTTAATATTTAGGTTATCTAATACTACACGCATTTTTTCGTATGTTGTAATACGTGTTGGAACTAAAGGCAATCTTAATTTATTGTCGATATATCCCATAGCATTAAGCATTGCTTTTACTCCTGCAGGATTACCATCTACAAATAGTAGAGAGAATAGTTCTGTAAATTCATGGTGTATTCTTAATGCACTATCGTAATCACCATTAAGAGCCAAACGCACCATTTTACCAAACTCTTTTGGGAACGCATTTCCAATTACAGAGATAACACCTACAGCACCTAACGTAATTAGAGGGAAAGTTATACCATCATCGCCAGAGATAACCATAAAATCAGCAGGTTTGTTCTTGATGATATCATCCATTTGAACAATATTTCCTGATGCCTCTTTGATTGCTACAACGTTTTTAAACTCACGAGCAATACGCAAAGTGGTTTCGGCAGTCATATTGACACCTGTTCTGCCGGGTACATTATACAGGATTATTGGCAATTCAGTTGCTTGAGCAATTGCTTTATAGTGTTGATATATGCCCTCTTGTGATGGTTTATTATAGTATGGGACAACACTTAATATAGCATCTATTCCTTCGTAGTTGTCGTTCTTTAATTGAGCGACAACGCTATTTGTACAATTTCCTCCAACGCCTAAAACAATAGGAACTCTTCCATTTACTCTTTGTTTTACAAATGAAACAACCTCTTTTTTTTCTTCGGTTGATAATGTTGGAGTTTCGGCTGTTGTACCAAGTACAACAAGATAATCTATATTGTTTTGTATTAAGTGTTCAATTAGTTTGCCGAGTGCCGTGAAGTCGATAGTTTCATCCTCTTTAAAAGGCGTTATCAATGCAACACCCAATCCTTTTAAATTAATTCTCTCCATAAAGGTCTTGTCGAATATTTCAAGATGCGAAGATAATAAATAATTTCTACTTTTACTATAACAAATTAAATAATATTAAGTACAAATATTAACTATTTGATATTAATTAACTAAGTTTACTATAACTCTCCTATCATTGATAGGAACTCGGTTTCGTTTATAACTTTAACACCAAGTTTCTGAGCTTTTTCTAATTTTGCAGGTCCCATATTTGCACCAGCCAATATGTAATCTGTTTTTGCAGAAACAGATGAAGTGTTCTTACCTCCGTGTTGTTCTATTAGTGATTTGTATTCATCTCTTGAGTGTTTCTCAAAAGTACCACTAATTACAATTGATAGTCCAGACAAAGTATCGGAAAACATTGAAATTCTCTCTTCAGAGAGTTTTAATTGTAAGCCTTCTGCTCTTAACTCCTCTATTAATGAGCGATTACGTTCATCGGCAAAATATTTAATAACACTTTCGGCTATTCTTTCGCCTATTTCATCAACGGCAACAAGTTCCTCTTTTGTTGCATTCATTAAAGAATCAATATCTTTAAAAGCGTATGCAAGTTTTTTTGCAACAGTCTCGCCAACAAATCTGATACCTATTGCATATACAACTCTTTCAAAAGGAACGTTACGAGAATTGTTTATACCATCAATTATATTTTGGGCTGATTTCATCCCCATCCTATCAAGTATGGCAATGTCCGATACTTTAAGTTTATATAAGTCTGCAACTGTTTTAACTAAACCCTCTTTGTAAAAGGCATCAACAGTCTCCTCTCCGAGTCCATCAATATTCATCGCCTTGCGACTTATAAAGTGTTCTATACGTCCTCTTATCTGAGGAGAACAACCAGACTCATTTGGACAGTAGTGTGCCGCCTCCCCCTCGTATCTAATCAATGGGGTAGCACATTCAGGACAGTTTTTAATAAATCGAACTTTATCTCCAATCAGTAGCATACGAGCATCAGTATCAACCCCTGTAATTTTGGGGATAATCTCTCCACCTTTTTCAACATACACCATATCTCCAATGTGTAAATCTAATGCCTCAATAATATCAGCATTATGTAAAGATGCTCTTTTAACAATTGTGCCTGAAAGTTGTACAGGATCAAGGTTTGCAACAGGAGTTACAGCGCCAGTTCTACCAATTTGGAACGATACGGAATTTAATCGAGTACATGCTCTTTCGGCTTGGAATTTATAAGCAATTGCCCATCGTGGAGATTTTGCTGTATAACCTAATGCTTTTTGTTGTTTAAGAGAAGCGACTTTAAATACAATACCATCTGTTGCTACCGGGAGATTTTTACGTTCACTATCCCAATAGTTTATAAAATCAATCATATCTTGCAAAGAGTGGCATATTTTAGTATCAGGAGAGATTTTAAATCCCCACTCATTAGCTATTGAAAGATTTCTATAATGGTTATCCGATGGGAGATTTTCTCCTAACATATAGTAAAGATAAGCATCCAAACCTCGTTTTGCTACAACGGCTGAGTTTTGAAGTTTTAATGTTCCAGATGCTGCATTTCGAGGATTGGCAAATAGAGGCTCGTTTTGTGATGCTCTTTCGTTATTTAGTTTTTCAAAAACTGTCCATGGCATAAGAATCTCTCCACGAATCTCAAATGATTGAGGATAATTATCACCTCTCAATTGTAAAGGTATAGAACGTATGGTTTTTACATTAGCAGTAACATCATCACCTCTTGTTCCATCACCACGAGTAACAGCCCTTATTAATCTGCCGTCTTCGTATGTTAGGGAGATTGATGTTCCGTCATATTTAAGTTCTGCAACAATTTCAAATGGCTCGTTTAATCCTTGAAGTACACGATTATAAAATGCTTCAACTTCACCAATAGTATAAGTATTACCAAGAGATAGCATAGGGTATTTATGCTCAACTTGTGTAAACCCTTCTGATATATCGCTACCTACTCTTTGTGTTGGTGAAGAGGGTGAAAAGTATTGAGGATTTTCATCTTCTAAACGTTGTAGTTTAGCAAGTAAATCATCAAACTCTTTATCGCTTATTGTAGGATTGTTACATACATAGTAGTTGTAATTATGTTCATCAATCTCTTTACGAAGACTCTCTATAATCTCTTTAACATTATCCATTGTTGCATCTTTAAATATTGTGTAAAGATACAACAAATAAACCTATAAATTAGTAAGGTTGTAAAATAATTTATCGTAGAAATGTAAGACGTTCTTTTATGTCGGTTTTATTTAATATTTGCTTTTTGAATATAAAAAATATATCTATTTTACACGCAGAGAGTCAAAAGCAGGAATTCTAATAAACCTATATAAATTGGATTCATTATATAACAAAGAAAATCGCTAACTTAATTAGTGTCTTACACTTCTACAGCACTATTAAATCAGCGATTTTCAATGAATTATACAAATATTTCTACAATAAATTGTACACTATGTATATTTTATTCTAAAGTAAATTCTTGAAGATAATTGTATATCTCTTCGTTATAACTATTAAACGAAGAAATTCTTTCACTCATTGTTTTAGTATTAGAATATGGGGCATACATCACAACAGGGCTTTTTGTAGATGAGTTATAATATTCAAGAATAACTAATTTCTCAATTTTAGGTGATGATTTTTTACCTTTATAATGAACAAAGTCAGCAGTGCTGTTATCTATTTCTAAAATAGTGTATCTTTCAGTTAAAAAACCTGCTATTTCTTCTATATATGCTTCACTACTTGTACTTTTTAAAACAACAGTAGAATAAGTCAATTTCCCACCACTAAACATATACATAATGTATGGTGCTGATGAGTTATTAGTTTTATATAACAATGAGTTACTTGTCGATGCATATGGCGTACCATATTTTGACTTTACTTGACTCATTGTTAAAAAGTCCATACAAGGTTCTGTGAAAGTTTTATATTTAGGTGTTACTTTTACCGTAATAGTATGTCCTGATTGTGAGGATATTTTTGTTTCACCTACTTTCCCTGCATAAATAACTCCATTCTTAATTGTTGCTACAAATTCATTATCAGAACTCCAATTAAGGTTCTTAACTGATGTTGTATTTCCCGAATGTGATATTTGAATAAACTCATCGGGTTTTAGCGTGTAATTATCTTTTGTTATTTTAAAGTCCGATGTAAAATAATCGCATGAATTTAGTAAGGATGCCATTACAAAAATGGCTGTTAATAGAAATACTTTTTTCATAATACTTTGTTTTATAGTTTTGTGCAATATAGCCTTATCAAATAGATAAGCAAAGCACAAAAAAAGAACGCAGTGCCTATCCACTCGTTCCGCAGGATTACCACACCCTATCTTATCAATGGAGTAAGGCACTACGTTATAAAACGCAGTACACCCTTGATAAGATTAAAATAGCCGGTCTCAGTCTATTGTGGTAATTTGCGGAACGATAAGGCTATTAATATGTATAACAATTGAGTAATTGTTATCACAAAAATACAAAACATTTTCAAATAGTCAAAGGATTATTGTATTTTAGTTTATTTCATAACTATTCATAGCAAATAAAAGAATAAATAACTGCAGATACAGAGGTTGGATTATTCACTGCATTGCTCATTGCAGAGCCACTTATGAATAATTCAACCTCTATTATTTTGAAGTCTAACTAAAAATCAACAGATAGTTTGATGTTGAATTGTCGACGAGTCAGGTAATTGGGTACTGCACTTTGTTGGTTGTATATATCAGTTACCCAATAGTATGAGTTTACATTGGTTATGTCTAATAGGTTTAGTACATCGAAACTTAACCAAATGCTATGTAGTTCTTTAAAGAATTTGCGTTTCATTACCCTGTCGTTTCCTCCTGCAAGCATACACGATGCTCCTATGTCTAATCTCTTGTATGCAGGTGTTCTAAACCATCCATCTTCTCTTCCTTTATGGGGTGCAGATTGTGGTAATCCGTCTGCTACAATTGCTCTTATGTTTACTTTAAAGCGTGGAAATTTTGGTATGTAGTCTTGGAAGAATAATGTAAACGCATATCGTTGATCAGTAGGTCGTGGTACTTTTACTCCATTTATATACTCTTGTGTACTCATCAATGAGAATCCTATCCATGAATCTACTCCGGGTACAAACTCTCCGAATAGTTTTAGGTCTAATCCTGTTGCATATCCATGAGAACTATTGCCATCGCGATACCATATACTTAAATTATCTACTTCGTATGGTATTAGGTTGTTTAATATCTTATAATATGCTTCGGCCGTAAATTTAAATGGGCGGTTTCCGAGTTTGAAAGTAAAGTCACTTCCCAATATAAAGTGTATTGACTGTTGTGATTTAATGTTTTTATTGAGTTGTACTATTACATTATTTCGGTTGTCTCTGATTGTATCACGTAACTCTTTATAGAATGGTGCTTGGTAATATATTCCTGTTGCAAAACGGAATGTTAATCGCTCTTGGAATGAGGGTATATATCCAATGGATGCTCTCGGACTAATAATAAACTCGTTATTGAAATCCCAATATGATGCTCTTACTCCTCCTGTGAATGTAAAACTTCCTGCTTTGCAATACAATTTGTATGTATCTTGGATGTAGGCAGATATACGATTTGATTTCATATCTTGGTGTGATGATATGCTTGATATTAAATCAATTCCGTTTCCAGTGTGCGGAAGTGTATATCCTGCAGAGTCGCGTGTTTCCCACTCTCTTACTCGGTCTTTTATGCGTTCATATTGATACGTTACTCCGTAATGTAGTTCGTTATTCTTTTTTAGTTTAGTTACTCCTTTTAGTGATGCTGCATATACTGCTGCATTAAGTGTGTTATTTGCGTGTTCTCGATATGCTCCATATCCTAATGTTCCTGAGGTGACTGGTTCTCCTCCGTTAATTGCAGCATCTAACTCACTTAACCAATACTCTCCGCTTATATCGTAACGTATCTCCTCATTTGTTGTGAAGGCAGATCCCATTAGAGATAGTTTTGTATGATTTGCGGGGGTGTAATCAACTGTGAATGCTCCAAAATATGATTGGAATTTATCTCTCTCCATTCCATCAAAATATACCTTAAATTCGGTAACTGAAGCGTATGTTCCATAACTTGTTGTACGCTCTTGCGGTGTGAAATTATATTTGTTTTGAGAAATGTTGCCTAATAGTGCTACCGACCATTTGTTATTGAACTTATAGGTCATATAGGTTTGGTAATCGATAAATGAGGGATCGTACTCTCCTTTTGTGTCTAATGAGCCAAGCAGTAAGGAGTTTTTCTTAAATCTAAAGCCATGAAGTTGTGTAAAGTTTTTTATTTTGCTTCCAACGGAAACGCTTGCTCCCATTAAACTTCCTGATATTGCTCCCTCAACTATTTTGGTTGGTTTGCGATATGTAATATCGAGTACCGATGACATTTTATCTCCGTACTCACTTGCAAATCCTCCTGATGAAAATCCTACTGCTCCTACCAGATCAGGGTTTATAATACTTAACCCCTCTTGTTGCCCTGAGCGAATGGTTAGTGGACGATATACTTCAATGCCGTTGATATATACTAAGTTTTCATCATAGTTTCCGCCACGAACAGAATATTGTGTACTTAACTCGTTATTTGAATGTACTCCTGGCATTGTTGTTAAGAGAGATTCAATGCTACCGCCTGTTGCATCGGGCATTAGACGTAAATCTTCGGCATCGAGGTATTCCAAAGTTGATGTTTGCTTGCGAAATTCACTAACTGATACCTCTCCTAAATCGCTATCTTTTTGATATAATCTGACGTTTAGTTTTATCTCTCCTTCCGGCTCTATTAAACGGCGTTTGACTGTTTCGTATCCTAAATATGATATGATTACCTCTGCTGTATCTCTGCTTTGTGCCTCTATTGAAAATAGTCCTTTTTCGTTAGTTAAGGCTCCGCTCATTGTTCCTGCAATTCGTACTGAAACGAACTCCATAGGTTCATTTGCTTCGTCAATTACCTTGCCAGAAACAATAAACTTTTTTGCTTCAACAACGGTTGAAACAATCATTAAACAGAGTATTATGTAATATTTTAATCGATACATTCAATTTTATTAACGTAATTTTTATCTACATATTATATATGTAAGCAATAATATTTTGTTTAAAGGTATTTATTGTAATGATAAATATTTGTTATATCTTCGTATGTCAAATTTATAAATATTAGATATGAAAGATTTTCATCAATTACTTCTTAATCGTAGAAGTTACAGAAAATATAAAGATCAAGAGTTAAAAGCTGAAGATGTAAAACTTATTCTTGAGGCTGCATTGGTTTCTCCATCATCAAAATCGACTATGGGTTGGGAATTTATTGTCGTTGAGGAGAAGGACGATTTAGAGAGGTTATCGCTTTGTAAAGAGCATGGTGCTCGTCCTATAGCTGGTTGCAAATTGGCAGTTGTTGTTACTGCTGATACTACAAAGAGTGATGTTTGGATTGAAGATGCCTCTATTGCCTCAATTATTATGCAACTACAAGCTGCTGATTTAGGTCTTGGCAGTTGTTGGATTCAAGTAAGAGAGCGTTTTACGCAAGATGGAGTATCTTCTGAAGAGTATGTTCGTGAGATGTTTGATATTCCTGAGCAGTTTGCAGTTTTGTCGGTAATAACTTTTGGTTATAAAGATGAAGAGCGTAAGCCTTACGATACTGATAAGACTCAATGGGAGAAAGTGCATATTGGTAAATGGTAAAGAGTGTTGCTATAATAGGTAGTGGTAATGTTGCTACACATTTAGCAAAAGCCATATATAAAGCAGGAGTGGAAATTAAATATGTTTACTCTCCTACTCTTGCTAATTGTAAGGCTCTTGCAAACTATGTTAATGCTACTCCTATTTATACTATTGATAGTATAATTGATGTTGATTTAATAGTTATTGCAATTAAAGATAATGCCATAAGAAACGTTATTGAAAAGTTGAGTGATAAAAATTCAATTATAGTTCACACTTCAGGTGGCGTAAATATTGAAGTTTTTGATGGAGTAGTTACAAAGTGTGGTGTTCTTTACCCTTTACAAACTTTTTCTAAAGAGAGAGAAATTGATTTTAAAAAAGTTCCACTCTTTATTGAGGCTAATAGCACAAGCGTTTTTACTGAACTTGAAGAGTTTGCTAAGAGATTATCGGAAAGCGTTATAGAGGCAGATTCACGTAGAAGAAAGATAATGCATATTGCAGCTGTCTTTGCTTGTAATTTTGTAAATCATTGCTACGATATATCTTCTCAAATTTTAGAGAAAGAAGGATTGTACTTTTCAACTCTCATGCCTTTAATTGAGGAGACAACAAAAAAGATTTCAGATATTACTCCTCATAATGCTCAAACAGGTCCTGCACGAAGAGGTGATAGTGTTGTAATGAACTCTCATTTAGAGATGATTGATTCTCCTCAAATAAAAGAGATATATAAATTGTTAAGTAAAAGTATAGCAGATAGTTATAAAGAATAGGATATTATGAGTAAAATTAATTACGACCTGACAAAAATTAAAGCATTTGCTTTTGATGTTGATGGCGTTTTATCTCCTTCAACTATTACCTTGCATCCGTCTGGAGAGCCTATGCGTATGGTGAATATTAAGGATGGATACGCTATTCAATTAGCGATTAAGTTGGGTTATAAGATTGCCATTATTACAGGAGGTCATACTCGTGCTGTTTATGAGAGATATAAAGGGTTGGGGGTGAAATTTATTTATATGTCTATTAGTAAGAAACTTCCTACTTATAAAGAGTTTAGAGACCAGTTTCATTTAAAGGATGAGGAGATTTTATATATGGGTGATGATATTCCTGATTATGAAATTATGAAGATTGTTGGTTTGCCTTGTGCTCCTGCTGATGCTGTTAGTGAGATAAAAGAGTGTGCTACTTTTATATCATATCGTAATGGTGGCGAAGGTTGTGCCAGAGAAGTTATTGAAGAGGTATTAAAGGCTCAAGGTAAATGGATGAGTGACGAGGCGTTTGGTTGGTAGTTAATGTGCTTTTATATGCTTGATAATCTTAAAAAATACGATATAATTCTTGCAAGTAACTCTCCTCGCCGTAGGGAGCTATTAACGGGATTAGGTGTTGAATTTAGGGCAATATCTCTACCAGATATTGATGAATCATACCCTGAGGAACTTAAGGGTGGAGAGATTCCTGCATTTATATCAAAACAAAAGGCATCTTCATACAAAGAGTTTATGCAAGACAATACTCTTTTAATTACTGCTGATACTATTGTTTGGGTTGGAGATAAGCAATTTGGCAAACCTGTTGATGCCGTTGATGCTAAACGTATGCTCGTTGAGTTATCCGGAAATACTCACATAGTATATACTGCTGTTACAATTTCAACTAAAAATATTGAGAAAACTTTCATCGCCGCATCAGAAGTTAAATTTGCGACTCTGACTAATGATGAAATTGATTTTTATATTGAAAACTTTGCTCCTATGGATAAAGCTGGTGCATATGGTATTCAGGAGTGGATTGGCTATGTTGGAGTTGAAAGTATAAATGGTTCGTATTTTAATGTAATGGGATTGCCAATTCAACGGTTATACAAGGAACTTAAAGAATTTTGATTTTTATCGTTTTCTATTATAATATATACCATATAATCACTATCCTCTGTAATTGGGGACAGGTTCAAATATCCGCTACTTATCTTTCTGTTTTTTAAGATTAGCGGGTATTTTGTTTTATACTCTACATCAAGAGATAATGCCTCTCCTTTATGCTTAAAATATACAACATTATATTCTCCTATTTTACCTTTATCAATATGTTTGTCGTAGAGTATTCTGGATGTTGCTCCCATATTCATTCTTAAATTTAACTCAACACAAGGGTTAATGTGATATTTATTCTCTTCATCAGAATATATCATCATATCAACACCAAAATATCCTTCATATTCAAAGCCTTTGAAAATATCTTCTAACACAGAAATTAATGATGATTTTACTTGTGATATCGAAGTTTGTGGGTTGTAACTCTTTAAGAAATCTTCAATTTCAAAATCTTCTGCTAAAATATTTCCTGAATATACTCCTTTAGTTGATTTAAACAGTGAATATCCTTTGAATGATACGTCTCCGTTTTTGCAATAAAACTCCATTGCAAAATCTATAACCTTATTCAAAAACTTTTCACATATAACTCCGCCTTGTCGGCGAATTACACCTTTTGCAAAGTGTTCAACAGGTATTTCTCTTCTGCCTAATCCCCAAGCTATTCCTTTTCCGCTTCCTGACCATGGTGCTTTTATTACCGATAGTGGCATACTACATATAAACTCTGCAACCTCTTCGGTTGATGTAATATATTGAGGTAAAGGGGGTATGTCAACTCCTCTATTTCTCAATCCTTTTAGAATCTCTATTGTTACTTTTCTATTGGATAACTCTCTTAATTTACTAATAGAATTGATCGTTAATAGTGTTTTATTGGGCAATCCCATATTTGCAAAGCGTTTGCGTATATGCAAACTCCATCCCCATGGTGTACATTTAGTAATATTATCTGCTATTGAGTTATAAATTTTGGGGAATTTGAATAATTGAGAATATTTGTTGAAATATTGAATGTGGATATTATTAGGGAGAATTACAAAATCATCTTCATCAGCAAACCACAAAGGGAGTGTTGATAAGTCGTATGCAATTTTACTTGCCGATGGAGGTGCACAATAATTTGCATTTCCATTGGCAAGTGCTAAGTCATTTTCGGGGTTGAACAGATGTAGTTGCATCTACTAATCAATCTGTTTAAAATATTAGTTTTATTATAAAACTTTGTTTGCCGTCAACTTTACCCTGTACGTAGTAAGTTATGCCCTCTTCTGTTGATTGGCGTATTTTGTAAAGTTCAACCTCTTGACCTGCAAGAACTTCATTGTCAAAGTTTACAAATAACTCCTTTAATGGTTTGCTACTTGCGTCTTCATAATCTACTATATCTAACGCCCAAACAACATATTTTACATTGTTTACATGGTTGTTTGTATCAATGTCAGACCATCTTGCTTTATGTGTTCCTGCAAATCCCAATTCATAACCTTGAGGTAATGTTATTTTATCGGCTGGTTCACTTATTGCATCCTCTTTTATACAGGTATTTTCATCTGCCAATTCAGCATTACGTGAAAGACGGCGTGTATTTAAGTCGATGATTAACCAAGATGTTGTTGCATCTATAAGAGAGTTTCCATCTGTATCTTTTAATGTAAAATCACGTAAATAAAAAAGTTTAAATGCTCCTTTATGCCATGTGTATAGTTTTACTTCGTCTCTCCATTTGGGATAGGCGTTAACTTTTAAATGAAGACGTGATAATACCCATGCGGTATTTGTTGCCATCATATTGTCAAATCCAAATCCTAAACGAGTTGCATCGGCATTTGCAGCTTCTTGCATTAAATCAAGCATTGCTGTTGGACGTAATAATTTATTAGCGTCTGCTTCATAACAGGTTACAACGCTCTCTTTTGAATATTTTTCCATATATTTATATATAAATTATGTTACAAATGTACAAAAAAATATTTTTGTGTAATTTACTTCTATCGTTGTAAACGATATTTTGACTATAAATTTGTATCTTCGCACAATATAAAATATAAAGTTATGCGTAAAAATTTTGGAGTTAAAACTTGGTTATATCCAATGCCTGTTTTTATTGTTGCAGCATATGATAAAAACAATATCCCTAATGCAATGAACGCTGCTTGGGGAGGCATATATACTGATAATATGGTTGGTATATGTTTGTCTGAAGATCATAAAACCACTCAAAATATTCTTGAGTCAAAAGCATTTACCGTTAGTATGGCTACTGCAAACCAAGTAGTGGCTTGTGATTACGTTGGTATTGTGTCGGGTAATAATGAACCAGATAAGTTTAATAAAGCGGGATTTAGTGCTGTTAAATCAGAATTTGTCAACGCCCCTATTATTGAACAGTTACCTATGTGTCTGGAGTGTGAACTTGTTTCGTACGATTCAGATTCATGCTATATGATTGGTAAAATTATTAATATATCGGTAGATGATAGTATTATTAATGAAAATGGCAAGATTGATGTTCAAAAACTTCAACCTATAACATACGATCCATGTAATCACGACTATATTGCATTAGGAGAGAAAGTTGGCAACGCCTTTTCTGATGGTAAAAATTTGAAATAATTTTGATGAAAAGAGTTAGAATTACTGTTAAAAGAATGGCTTGTTACAGGGATTTAATGAGCGAATATGAAAATCCTATTGAACATGCTTGTGATATGAAATTGGGTCAATCTTTTATTGTGGAGGATTGTGCCAAACCCGATGGTATGTGTGATAGTGCATGGGAGAGTATGTTGCCTTTCGTGAAAGAACTTGCCTCTGGTGGCGGTAACTTTTATGATGGGTGGATGAAGGACCCATACTCTGCCATGATTTCGTGTAACGATGGATTTAGACCTGTAAGTTTTTATATTGAGGTTGTAGAGTAGTAATAAAAAACAACCTTGTAATTAATATTCCTATTTCTTATCTCCTACTTTTTATCTAATTTTGTAATGATGTGCATTTAAGTAATAATGAGTATTGATATGAGTAAAAATATAAGTGAAGATAATATTTTTATTAAGGGTGCGAGAGTTAACAATTTAAAAAATATTGATGTTGAGATTCCGCGTGATAAATTTATTGTTGTTACAGGAGTGTCGGGATCGGGTAAAACCTCTCTCGCTTTTGATACTTTATATGCTGAAGGTCAACGCAGATATGTTGAGAGCCTTTCTTCATACGCACGTCAGTTTTTAGGAAGGATAAGTAAACCTGAATGTGACTATATTATTGGCATTCCTCCTGCTATTGCAATTGAGCAGAAGGTTAGCACTCGTAATGCTCGTTCAACGGTTGGAACATCAACAGAAATTTATGATTATTTGAGAATGTTATTTGGTAGAATTGGTCATACTTATTCTCCAATATCAGGTGTTGAGGTCAAGAAACACGATTCTGATGATATAGTAAAATGTATGCTCTCCTACCCTAAAGGTACACGTTTTATATTAATGACTCCTCTTAAAGAGTGTAAGGATGATGAAGCACGAGGCTATCTTGAACGTCTTCAAAAAGAGGGTTTTTCAAGAATTATTGCCGATAATAATATTACTCCTATCTCAAATATAATTGAGGATAATAAAATTGATCTAAAAGGTTGCTATCTTGTTATTGACCGTATGTCGGCAAGTGATGCAAAAGATGTTATTAGCAGAGTTGTTGATTCATCTGAGATTGCTTTCTTTGAGAGTAATGGTGAGTGTATCTTGCGTTTTTATACTAATGAAGGAGAGATTGACCATAAGTTCTCAAAACATTTTGAGGCCGATGGAATTATTTTTCAAGAGCCTAATGATTTAATGTTTAATTATAATTCTCCAATTGGTGCTTGTCCTAAATGCGAGGGTTATGGTATGGTTGTGGGAGTTGATGAAAATTTAGTTATTCCTAATAAAGCTCTATCAGTATATAACGATGCTGTATTTTGTTGGAGAGGCGATAAAATGAGTGAATGGAAAAATGATTTTATTCTTAAAGCGGATAAATATAATTTTCCAATTCATAAGCCTTATTACGAACTTAGTCAGTCTCAAAAAGATTTACTATGGCATGGCAATGATGAGATATATGGTATAGATTCGTTTTTTAAAATGGTTGAATCTAATCTGTATAAAGTACAATATCGCGTAATGCTATCAAGATATAGAGGTAAAACTTTATGTCCTGTGTGTAAAGGAGCAAGACTTAAACCTGATGCCCTATATGTAAAAGTTGGTGGTAAGAATATTGCGGAACTAACACATATGTCTATTTCTGAATTGAGTCGTTTTTTTAATGAGATTCAATTGTCGGAATATGATATGGATATTGCAAAACGCCTTTTGGTTGAGATTAAAACAAGATTGCAATTTTTGATTGATGTTGGATTAAGCTATTTAACATTGGATAGGTTGTCTTCAACTTTGTCAGGAGGAGAAAGTCAACGAATCAATCTTGCAACTTCGTTAGGAAGTAGTCTTGTTGGCTCTCTATATATTTTAGATGAACCATCTATTGGTTTACATTCTCGCGATACTGAGTGCTTAATAAAAGTCTTACGTCAATTGCAAAGTTTAGGAAATACGGTTGTTGTTGTTGAACACGATGAAGATATTATTCGTAAGGCTGATTATATAATAGATATTGGCCCCGACGCCGGTAGATTAGGCGGTGAGGTTGTTTATCAGGGAGAAATGAGCGGATTGAAAAATAACTCACAAAGTTATACTGTTAAATACCTTACAGGAGAAGAGAAAATACCTGTCCCCCACTTCCGCAGGAAATGGAATAATTTTATCTCTATTAAAGGTGCTGCTCACAATAACCTCAAAGGTATTGATGTTGATTTTCCTTTAAACGTATTTACTGTTATTACAGGTGTATCAGGTTCGGGCAAATCCTCACTGATAAGAGATACTTTTTACAGAGCATTATGCCGTTATTACGATAAAGAGAGCGACGCTCCTGGTGCTATGTTGTCACTTGAAGGTGATATGAACTTAATGCATGGTATTGAGTTTGTTGATCAAAATCCTATCGGTAAATCAACACGTTCTAATCCTGCTACTTATCTCAAAGCATTTGACGAGATACGACGCTTATATGCCGACCAACAAGCTGCAAAACAACTCGGATACTCTGCAGGATATTTCTCTTTTAATATTGAAGGAGGAAGATGCGAAGAGTGCAAGGGAGAAGGCGTTATTACAGTTGAGATGCAGTTTATGGCAGATATAACACTTGTGTGTGAAAGTTGTAATGGCAAACGATATAAGAGTGATGTATTAGAAATTGAATATAGAGGCAAAAATATCAGTGATATTTTGGATATGACAATTAATCAAGCCATAGAATTCTTCTCAGAAACAAATGGTACATACGAAAAAAAGATTGTTAAGAAACTATTGCCTCTTCAAACCGTAGGTTTAGGTTATCTAAAGATGGGACAATCCTCTTCTACTCTTTCGGGTGGTGAGAGTCAAAGAATTAAACTTGCAGCATTTCTATCAAATGAGGCTCTTGCACCAACAATATTTATATTTGATGAACCAACAACAGGTCTACATATGCATGATGTCAAACGACTAATTTCTGTATTTAACAAGTTAGTTTCTAAAGGTCATACAGTTATTGTTATTGAGCATAATATGGACGTTATTAAATGTGCTGACCATATTATTGATTTAGGTCCTGAGGGTGGAGATAATGGTGGCAATGTTGTGTGTGTTGGTACTCCGGAAGAGATTGCTGAATGTGCAAATTCTTATACAGGCAAATTCCTTAAAGAAAAATTATAATCTTTATCTTATAAAATATTTTAAGTGATTACGTTGTAATGGCCAACAACCATTACTGCTATTTAGTATGTTTTAAAGTCTATTATTATAAAAACATAGTCAATGACTTTAAACCATATAATAACAGTTTTGTCATAGATTAATTACAATGAATGTTTATTTTGATAAGAGTTGTTAAATTAATATACATTGCGGTTAAAATAGTTTAAAACAATAATTTTTGACAAATTTTGCACGTTAATTGCATAGTATATTTATGAAATTCATTAATACATTAAATCTAAAATTATGAGTAATTATGGTAAAATGCTTTTGAGTTTAACGGCTGTTGCACTTATCAGTTCAAGTGTATCTATTGGAGCATACGCTATACTCAATGAAAAAAGCACAGAAGAGAGTGTTAGTTTTGTTAATAATGGAGTTGATGTTAATGGTAAATTTGTTAATGTTTCAAATGTGCCTAATCAATTTGTAGATTTTACAGGCGTTGCAGAAATGAGCGTAAATGCAGTAGTAAGTATTCGCTCAACAGTTACACCTAAGACTTCGCGAAGAGTACCTCAAATGCAAGATCCGTTCTTTGAGTTCTTTTTTGGGGATCATTTTAATTCACAACCTACTCCTCAGCCTCAAAGCGGTTTAGGCTCCGGTGTTATTATTAGTAGGGATGGATATATTATTACTAATAATCACGTAATTGATGGAGCTGACAAAATAGAGGTGACTCTTAATGATAAACGTATGTTTAACGCAGCGGTCATTGGTGCTGACCCATCAACCGATTTAGCCCTATTAAAAATTGACAGTAACGATTTACCAATGCTATCTTTTGGTAATTCAGACTTACTGAGAGTTGGTGAATGGGTATTAGCCGTTGGTAATCCAATGGGCTTAAATTCAACTGTTACTGCTGGTATTGTTAGTGCAAAAGGAAGAAGTATTGGTGCTGGAAAATCAATGTCTATTGAGTCATATATTCAAACAGATGCGGCTGTAAACCCTGGTAATAGTGGTGGTGCTCTTGTGAATGCAAATGGAGAGTTAGTAGGCATTAATACAATGATTTTATCTCAAACTGGCAGCTATATTGGTTATTCATTTGCGGTTCCTTCAAATATTGCTATTAAGATTGTAAATGATTTAAAAGAGTATGGTGCAGTTCAGCGTGCATTACTTGGCGTTACTATTATTGAAATGAATGCCGATTTGGCTAAAGATAAAGATATTGATTTTGTCAATGGCGTTTATATAGAATCTGTTGCAGATAGAAGTTCTGCTAAAGAAGCAGGTTTGAAGAAAGGAGATATTATAACAGCAATTGATGGAGTTCAAACTTACTCATCATCAAAACTTCAAGAGCAGATTAGTTTGCATCATCCGGGAGACAAAATTATTGTAACTATAAATCGCGATGGAAAAACTAAGGATATTGAGGTCGTATTAAAAAATCAACAAGGCGATACTTCTATTACAAAACCTTCAGATTTTAATATTTTAGGTGTAGAGTTATCTGAACTTTCAAATGATGCTAAAAATAAATATGGTATCTCATGTGGAGTTGAAGTGTCAAGTATAAAAGAGGGAAAATTCAAACAGGTTGGAATATCAAAAGGATTTATTATCCTAAATATTAATGGTGAGGTTATAAACTCAGCAAAGGACGTTGAAAGAATATATAATTCAATTAAAAATTCATCAAATAGAGATCAGGTAATGTTTATCTCAGGAATGTATTCAAATAAACGAAATGCATATTATGCTGTTGATATATCTGATAATGATGAAAAATAATAAACTGAATAACAGCAGAGAGGTTTCTTTCTGCTGTTATTAATTGTTTAAAATTAAGAATAAACATTTTTATATTTATAGAATACTTATTTTTAGTCAGTTATAAAAACAATTACCTGATAATTACGTTTTAGGGTTTGTAAATTGCTGATTATAAATAATATTTTCTCCTTTTTATCGTTTAATGATTATAGTAAGGAGAAATTTATTTTGCACCTTTTTTACTGAAAATTTGAATTTTTTCAAAAGAATTACTATATCAATAAAAAAATAAAGATTTTTTTACAAAACTATTTTATATCTAAAAATATTAAGGTATATTTGCGACTTAAATTCAATTTTTTGAAATGAGACAACTAAAGATTACTAAATCTATTACAAATCGCGAAAGCGCTTCGCTTGACAAGTATTTGCAAGAGATTGGACGTGAGGAACTTATTACTGTAGAGGAAGAGGTTGAGTTGGCTGCTAAAATTAGAAAAGGCGATAGAGCGGCTCTTGATAAATTAACAAGAGCAAATTTACGCTTTGTCGTATCAGTTGCTAAGCAGTACCAAAACCAAGGACTCTCCCTACCCGACCTTATCAACGAAGGAAATCTCGGTCTAATTAAAGCAGCAGAGAAGTTTGACGAAACGCGAGGATTTAAGTTTATTTCTTATGCTGTCTGGTGGATTCGCCAATCTATATTACAGGCATTGGCTGAACAATCAAGAATTGTACGCCTTCCTCTCAACCAAGTAGGCTCGCTAAACAAAATTAGTAAAGCATTCTCTCGTTTTGAGCAAGACAATGAGCGTCGTCCTTCAGTGGAAGAGTTGGCAGAACAACTTGATATGCCTGTTGATAAGATTGCTGATACAATGAAAGTTTCAGGACGTCACATCTCTGTTGACGCACCTTTTGTTGAAGGTGAAGATAACAGTTTGTTAGACGTACTTGTAAATGATGATTCTCCAAATGCTGACAGACCTTTGATTAACGAATCATTATCGAAAGAGATTGATAGAGCTTTAGGCACACTGACTCAACGCGAAAGTGAAATCGTTAAAATGTTCTTTGGAATAGGTTGCCAAGAGATGACTCTTGAGGAGATTGGAGATAAATTTGGATTAACACGTGAACGTGTTCGCCAAATCAAAGAGAAAGCAATCCGCCGTTTAAGACAAAATTCGAGAAGTATTCATCTAAAGCCATTTCTCGGTTAAAGTTTTTGTTAAAAATTTAAATTGATATTGACTGCCGAATTATTTCGGCAGTTTTTTTATATATTGAATTATATTTATAATGTATATTCTTTATTTAATAAATTGGCAAGAAAAAACATTTAAATTATCTATTGAATATAATTGATAATAGACATAGATTATTCTTATAATTTTTAAGCAAATTAGCGTTTATAAAAATAATTAATAATTATATAGTATTTTTTTCTATTTTTATTTTGGAAATAAGAACATTATTCTTATCTTTGCATAGTGTTAATAGGAAATGATATTTAACAATAGTATTAACACTCTAAAAATGTACTGAATATGAATAATTTATATATTATATCTCTAATTAACCTGCCTCTATTGATTGGAAAACGATAGGGAGTGAGATATTATATGTGTATTATTACCACGCAAAAACCTTTCTCACTCCACGTGCGGAAGGTTTTTTTAATTAAAGATTAAGATTAAATAATTAATTATAAAATATTAAGAAACTATGTCAGACAGACTATTTATTTTTGATACAACCTTAAGAGATGGCGAACAAGTACCCGGATGCCAATTAAATACAGTTGAAAAGATTCAAGTAGCAAAAGCATTAGAGACATTAGGTGTTGATGTTATTGAGGCAGGATTTCCTGTTTCAAGTCCTGGAGACTTTAAGTCTGTAGTTGAAATATCAAAGGCTGTTACATGGCCAACAATATGTGCGTTAACTCGTGCAGTCGAGAAAGATATTGATGCTGCTGCTGAGGCTTTGAAATATGCTAAGCGTAAACGTATTCATACAGGTATTGGTACATCTGATTATCATATTAAATACAAATTCAACTCTACTCGTGAAGAGATTATAGAACGAGCTATTGCCTGTGTTAAATATGCAAAGAAATATGTTGAAGATGTTCAATTCTATGCAGAAGATGCCGGACGCACTGATAATGAGTATCTTGCAAGAGTTGTTGAGGCTGTTGTAAAAGCTGGAGCAACTGTAATTAATATTCCTGACACAACAGGTTATTGCTTACCAGAAGATTTTGGTAAAAAAATTCTTTATCTAAAAGAGAATGTTAAAGGAATAGATAATGTTGTTATTGCTACTCACTGCCATAATGACCTTGGTATGGCTACCGCAAATACAGTTTCAGGTATTTTGAATGGTGCAAGACAAGCAGAAGTTACAATAAATGGTATTGGTGAGCGTGCAGGAAATACTTCTCTTGAAGAGGTAGTTATGACCTTTAAAAGTCATAATAAAGGTATTGAAACAAATATTAATACTCAAAAGATATATTCTACAAGCCGTATGGTTTCAAGTATGATGAATATGCCTGTTCAACCTAACAAGGCAATTGTTGGAAGAAATGCTTTTGCCCACTCTTCTGGTATTCATCAAGATGGTGTTTTAAAGAATAGAGAAAACTATGAGATTATAGACCCTAAAGATGTTGGTATTGATGAAAATTCAATAGTATTAACTGCTCGTAGTGGTAGAGCAGCTCTTAAACATCGCTTAAATGTTCTTGGTGTTGAACTTAATCAAGAGGATTTGGATAAAGCATACGCAGAATTCCTTGCATTGGCAGACCGTAAGAAAGATATTAATGATGATGATATTCTAATGTTAGTTGGTAAGAGTCGCGGAGAAAAGGCTCGTATCTCAATTGATTACCTTCAAGTGACTTCGGGTATAGATGTCCGTTCGGTTGCAAGTATTGGTTTGTCAATAGCAGGTGAGAAATTTGAAGCGGCTGCATCTGGTAATGGTCCTGTTGATGCCGCAATTAATGCTATCAAGAATATTATTCACAGAAATATGACTGTTGAAGAGTTCTTAATTCAAGCAATTACAAAGGGAAGCGATGATACAGGTAAAGTTCACATGACAGTATCATATAACAATGAAAGTTATTATGGTTTTGGTGCTAACACCGATATTGTAGCTGCTTCGGCTGAAGCATTTATTGATGCAATTAACAAATTTATTAGATAATAAATTATGGAGAAGAAAACTTTATTTGATAAGATTTGGGACGCACATGTGGTGTCGAAGATTGAAGGAGGTCCCAATCAATTATATATAGACAGACACTATTTACATGAGGTAACAAGTCCTCAAGCATTTGCAGGATTAAGAGAGAGAAATCTTTCTGTGTTTCGTCCCGATAGAACTACGTGTTCTCCAGACCATAATATCCCAACAATGAATCAAGACAAACCTATTTCAGATCCAATATCTCGTAATCAGGTTGATACTTTGATGAAGAATGCGAAGGATTTTGGTTTGACTGTTTATGGATTATTAAATCCTAAGAACGGAATTATTCACGTTATTGGGCCAGAAAACGGATACACACAACCTGGTATGACAATAGTTTGTGGAGATAGCCATACATCAACTCATGGTGCTATGGGTGCAGTTGCATTTGGTATTGGTACAAGTGAAGTAGAAATGGTTCTTGCCTCTCAATGTGTATTACAACCAAAGCCAATGAAAATGCGTATCAGCGTTGAAGGAAAACTTGGCAAATGTGTTACCGCCAAAGATGTTGCATTATATATTATATCTAAAATGACAACTGGCGGAGCAACCGGATATTTTGTAGAGTTTGCAGGAAGTGCTATTCGCTCTCTTTCAATGGAGGGACGTATGACACTCTGTAATATGAGTATCGAAATGGGCGCTCGTGGTGGTATGATTGCACCAGATGAAGTTACATTTGAGTATCTTAAAGGCAGAGAGTTTGCTCCTAAAGGTGAAGCATGGGATAAGGCAGTTGAAGAGTGGAAAAAACTTCCAACTGATGAAGGTGCTGTATTTGACAAAGAGGTATGCTTTGATGCAGCAGATATTGCTCCAATGATTACATACGGAACCAACCCTGGAATGGGTATGGCTATTGATGCAAATATTCCTACTATTGACCAAATTGATGATGCAGGACAAATATCATTTGAGAAATCTCTTTCTTATATGAATTTTAAACCCGGCGAAAAGTTGCTTGGAAAAGAGATTGACTATGTATTCTTAGGAAGTTGCACAAATGGTCGTATTGAAGATTTTAGAACATTTGCAAATATAGTAAAAGGTCATAAAAAGGCTGAGAATGTAACTGCATGGTTAGTGCCTGGTTCATGGAATGTTGAGAAAGCAATTCGAGAAGAAGGTATTGATAAGATACTTGAAGAGGCTGGATTTGAACTTCGTCAACCGGGATGTTCTGCATGTTTGGCAATGAATGATGATAAAATTCCAGCCGGGAAATATTCAGTTTCAACATCTAATAGAAATTTTGAAGGAAGACAAGGACCCGGAGCAAGAACCATGCTTGTTAGCCCAATTGTAGCAGCAGTGGCAGCAATAACCGGAAAAATAACCGATCCTCGTGATTTTGTTTAATTTAACCTCGTTACTATTATGAGAGAAAAATTTGAAAAATTAACATCAACATGTATCCCTCTCCCTATTGAGAATGTGGATACAGATCAAATAATACCTGCACGTTTCTTAAAAGCAACAACTCGTGAAGGCTTTGGTGATAATCTTTTTCGTGACTGGAGATACGACAAAGAGGGGAATAAGATAGATAGTTTTGTCTTGAATAATCCGACTTACTCTGGATCTATCTTGATAGCTGGTAAAAACTTTGGTAGCGGATCAAGTAGAGAACACGCAGCTTGGGCTGTAGCTGGTTATGGATTTAGAGCCGTTGTATCAAGTTTCTTTGCTGACATTTTTAAAAATAATGCTTTAAATAACTGTGTTTTGCCTGTTGTAGTATCAGAGAAATTCCTACAAGAGATTTTTTCTTCAATTGAAGAAAATCATTCTAATACGGTTACTATTGATTTACCAAATCAAACTATCACAAATAACGCAACAGGATGCTCAGAGAAATTTGAAATCAATCCTTATAAGAAAGATTGCCTACTTAATGGGTTTGATGATATTGATTATCTATTGAGTAAAAAAGAGGATATAGAGGCTTGGGAAAATAAGAGATAAATTATATGAAATACAAACTCGAAATAATGGATACAACCTTACGCGACGGAGAACAAACTTCGGGCGTATCGTTTGGTGCATTTGAAAAGTTGAGTATTGCTCGTTTACTTCTAAAAGAGATAAAAGTCAATAGAGTTGAAATTGCATCGGCAAGAGTATCTGTCGGAGAGATGGAAGCCGTTAAGCAAGTATGTGCATGGGCAGAAAAAAACAAAAAAATTCAAGCAATTGAAGTTTTAGGTTTTATTGACAATGGTGTCTCTATAAGATGGATTAAAGAGGCAGGAGGTAAGATTGTAAATCTTCTAAGTAAAGGTTCGTTGCGTCATTGTAAATATCAATTAAAAAAGTGTCCAGAGGACCATATAAATGATATAAAACGCGAAATTGAAATTGCAACAAATGAAGGTATAGGCGTTAATCTTTATTTAGAGGATTGGTCGAATGGCATGAAAGATTCTCCTGAGTATGTTTATAATCTTATCGACGCTCTATGTTCTTGCAATATTAAAAGGTTTATGCTCCCTGATACATTAGGGGTGCTTAATCCTGATTCAACATATAAGTATTGCAAAGATATTATTGATAGATACCCAAATTTACATTTTGATTTCCATGCTCATAATGACTATGATTTGGCAGTGGCTAATTGTTATGCGGCAATAAGAGCAGGGGTAAAAGGTATTCATTGTACAGTTAATGGTTTGGGAGAGAGAGCAGGTAATGCCGCTTTATCAAGTGTACTGGCTGTTACTCATGACCAATTAGGGATAAAAACCTCAATTAATGAAGCAAAGATAAATCATGTTAGTCGTGTAGTTGAAACCTATTCAGGTATTAGAATTCCGGCAAACAAACCTGTAATTGGCGATAATGTTTTTACTCAATGTGCTGGTGTTCATGCTGACGGTGACAACAAAAACAATTTATACTACAACGACCTTTTACCAGAACGTTTTGGAAGAATGAGAGAATATGCTTTAGGCAAAACATCTGGCAAAGCTAATATTCGCAAGAATCTTGAAGCAATGGGTATTGAGTTAGATGAAGAGTCGATGCGAAAGGTTACTGAACGTATTATTGAGTTAGGCGATAAAAAAGAGATAATTTCGCAAGAAGATTTACCTTATATCATTTCTGATACTCTAAAAAGTAGTACTCAAAAAGATAAAATTGTACTTCTAAATTATACTCTTGCTGTTGCCAATGGATTACGTCCTGGTGCTGTTTTAAAGTTAGAGATTAACGGAGAAATTTATGAGGCTGGAGCAACAGGTGATGGTCAATATGATGCTTTTGTAAAAGGGATACAATGGATATATAAAACTAAATTACATAGAGCATTTCCTCAACTGTTGGATTATGCTGTAAATATTCCTCCAGGAGGTAAAACTGACGCATTGGTTCAAACTACCATCACTTGGGACTACAAAGGAAAAGTTTTTAAGACACATGGTCTTGATTTAGATCAGATGGCTGCAGCAATTCAGGCAACCATGAAGATGCTAAATCATATTGAAGAGATGAATTAATATTAACTATATAATAAAAAATATATGGAAATGAATATAGCCGTATTGCCCGGCGATGGAATTGGTCCAGAAATTGTAGAGACCGCATTAGAGGCAACAAAAGCGATATGTGAAAAATTTGGTCATAAATTATCATATAAACATGCACTTGTAGGTGCTTGTGCAATTGATGCAACTGGCAATCCATACCCAGAAGAGACTCACAAGATATGTATGGAATCAGATGCCGTTTTGTTTGGTGCAATTGGTGATCCTAAATATGACAACAATCCTTCGGCAAAAGTACGCCCAGAGCAAGGTCTTTTGGGTATGAGAAAACAATTAGGATTGTATGCAAATATTCGCCCAGTTTCAACAATGCCTCAATTAATACACAAGTCTCCTCTTCGCCAAGATGTTGTAGCAGGAACTGACTTGATGTGTATTAGAGAACTTACCGGAGGTATATATTTTGGACGTCCTCAAGGAAGAAGTGAAGATGGTAATATTGCATACGATACATGTGTATATTCTCGTGAAGAGATTGAGAGAATTGTTCGTTTGGCATATACATACGCTATGCAACGCAGAAAAAAAGTTACAGTTGTTGATAAAGCAAATGTGCTTTGTACTTCAAGACTATGGAGAGAGGTTGCTCAAGAAATTTCAAAAGAATATCCCGAAGTTGAAACAGAGTATATGTTTGTTGATAATGCTGCAATGCAACTTGTTCAATGGCCTTCTCGATTTGATGTTATGGTGACAGAAAATATGTTTGGTGACATATTAACCGATGAGGCTTCTGTTATCACTGGTTCGCTTGGTATGCTTCCTTCTGCTTCGGTTGGATTATATACATCAGTGTTTGAACCTATACATGGTTCATACCCTCAAGCAGCAGGTAAAGATATTGCAAACCCATTGGCAACTATATTGTCAGCAGCATTAATGTTTGAGTATGCTTTTGGTTTGATGGAGGAAGGTAAACTAATTAGAGAAGCAGTATCTGCGTCAATTGATGCAGGAGTTGTTACTGTTGATATTGCTCAAGGAGAAAAAGCCTATAAAACATCAGAAGTTGGTAAATGGATAGTTGATTATATCAAAAACAAATAATCATTAAGTTCTATTTTTAAAGTTATTTATAAAATTTAGGGGAGTCAATTTTGATTGGCTCCCCTACTCTTTATATAGTTATTAGATTATTTGAAAAGAGGTGATGGATACTCTCCTGCATCAACTAATGCTTGAATCTTAGCAACTACATCAGGACGATCTTGTGCGTATGTTACACCAAACCATTTAGAAGGTGTATCAAGAACTTTAACTGACGCACGTTTAGTTTGAATTAGATCGTTTACAATTAATGGAATAAAGAATTCAGATTTTAAGTTTGACATATTCTCTTTTAAGAAATCAACAAAAATCTCATCTGAATATTTAAAGTAATCAGGAGTAAATCCCCACATATTCATTGATACGGGAACATTAGGATCAAGCATTGTCCACTCGTCTCCTTCATTGAATGCAATACCTCCATTGTAATATCCGATTTTAGTTCTCTCTACAACTGAAGTAAGTTCTGATGCCTCATTTGTTTCACAAATTCCACGAGATACAGTACCACTCTCGGACAAAGTGTTGCCTACACGATATCCTACCATACAGTATTTATTCTCACCCTCTTGTTTTGACAACCAATCTGCAATTACTGCAAAACTTTCACGTCCGTAGAAATCATCAGCATTAATTACGGCAAAAGGTTCTTTAATAACATCTTTACCCATCATTACAGCATGGTTTGTTCCCCAAGGTTTTTCGCGTCCTTCTGGTACAGAAAATCCTTCTGGAAGATAATCTAACTCTTGGTAAACTACTTCCGTTGGAATTACTTGAGCATATTTTTTTACTACTTTCTCCATAAATTCCTCTGCAAATGAATGGCGAATTACAAAAACAACTTTTCCAAATCCTCCGCGTATTGCGTCAAAAATAGAATAGTCCATAATTGTTTCTCCACTTGGTCCAAGACCATCTAATTGTTTGAGAGAGCCATAACGGCTTCCCATACCTGCTGCTAATACAAATAATGTTGGTTTCATAAATGTTTATATTTTTTGATATTGAAATTTCAACTACTTACATATTCAAATGTTTTGCAAATTTAATAATTTTATTATAATAACCAATATTTTAATTTATTATCTTAAATATTGATTTAGATTTTATAATATGCCGATTTATTGTGTTTGTAATGTTAAAAAATATTATTAATGAATTATTTTTTTGGTGATTTATTTGTTTATATCATATAATTATCTTTTCTTTGCGGAGTTAAACCTAAAAAAGTACGCCTATCGAATAGAATTTTACTCTTGAAACTATAAAGAGGATAATTAATGAAAAATCTAAATTTGCTTACCGACGAGGAGTTGGTAGCATTATATTCGAAAGGAGACAATGGTGCTTTTGACGTACTTCTACTAAGACACAAAAATCGCATCTATTCTTACGTATTCTACATTGTTAAAGATAGAGAGTTAACAGAAGATATTTTTCAAGAGACTTTTGTTAAGGTTATCACAACCATTAAACAAGGAAGGTATGTTGAGTCAGGTAAATTCTCTTCATGGATTACCCGTATTGCTCATAATCTAATCATTGACCACTATCGTCAAGAGAAAGCAGAAAATCATATTCCTAATAGCGATATGACACCTGATGTATTCAACAGAAAAGAGTTGAGCGAAGGCAATGTTGAGGATTCTATGATTTCATCACAAGTACGAGTTGATATACGTAAACTTGTTGCGGCTCTACCCGACCAACAAAAAGAGGTATTAGTAATGCGTTACTACCAAAATATGAGTTTTAAAGAGATTGCAGATGCTACAAACGTTAGTATAAATACCGCTCTTGGTCGTATGCGTTATGCTATACTTAATATGAGAAAAATGGCGGAAGAGAACAAGATTGAGTTATTCTTTTAAAAATTAATTTTTATATTATAATTGAAGGGCTATCGTAACAAAAATGTTAGATAGCCCTTTTTTATCCTTTAAAAACATATCATAAAATTTTTCAATCAACTAAACGGGTCTACCCCTGCTACTGCACTCAAATCGTGCATCTGGCAGTCAAGGGTTATTCCACTTGTGTTAAATGTTTTTACTGCACTGTCAATCTGTTCAAAAGCATTACGCGCCAAATCAACAACTGCAGGTGTAGAATACAGTTTACCAACCCAATTATTGGCAGACTCAACCTTAGCGGAAAAATCGCCTGTTGCCTCCGTCATATCGTTAATCGTGACCATATAATTACCTCCTACATTAAAAATATAATCGAACAGTTGCATATTCTGAATATTTATTTGTTAATTTTGTAGTAAATAATAGTTTGCTATATGATAGATTTCTTTTTGCAAATAATAGTTTGGGGTGTATGTGCAGCGGTTGCGTTGGGCATAATCGGTCTTTTTGTTATGATGTTCCAAATTATTCTATCTGCATTCACTGGCAAACAGCCAAAAGGGAACTCTTCAACAATGCCATGGTGGGTGTGGTGGTCTTCTTACCACAATCATTGACCCTTTTCTGAACTGAACATTTTAGCCAACATTTCATTTAGGTTTTTCAACCTCCATTTTTCCAACCACAAGGCTTGCGCATAATTTACTACCCAATCCTCATAATCGCCAATGGTAGGGTCAATCCCTAAATTAGCCCGTATTAAGGCACAACCTTTTTCAAATCCGTCTGAATTATCATCGTCTGAAAGCAGTTGCGCCTCTACAAGTTTTTTAGACTACTCCGACAACTGTTAAGCATCTTACCTAACTGCTTGGTAGTTTCTATAAACAAAACTGCATCATTTCTTAATGCACTACTTCCGCCTAACCAAGAATTATCACATGTAAGTCTTCACCATCTACGAGTAATTGAAATTTTACTATACAATAATTAAATATTTAGAGCGTTTTAAAATAAAAAAATTTACCTATGGATATAATTACTACAACTGATACTTTCATAGAAGGAAAAGAGATAATCTCTCCCAAAGATTCAACTATACTGTTTTTAATGAATTTAGCAAGAGTGTATAGCTGTAATAACGATAAATCAATTAGATATGAATATGTATTTAATTAAGTTTAAGTATCTATTTATATAGATATATTGTATATATTCATTAATATTTATTACCTTTGTAGCAATACAAAGGTTTTTTATTAATAATTAAATAAACTGATAAATTATGCCTATTATAGCACCTTCTTTATTGTCGGCAGATTTCGGCAACCTAGCTTCTTCTATTGATATGGTAAATAAGAGTGAGGCAGATTGGTTACACATTGATGTTATGGATGGAGTTTTTGTACCCAACATATCATTCGGATTTCCAGTATTGGATTATGTTAAGAAACTATCAACAAAACCTCTTGATGTTCATTTGATGATAGTTGATCCAATGAAATTTGTTAAAGAGGTAAAAAATAGTAATGCCTATTTAATGAATGTTCATTACGAAGTATCAACTCATTTGCATCGTTCAATTCAACAAATTAAGGAGGCAGGTATGAAGGCTGCTGTTACATTAAATCCTCATACACCTGTTTCTCTTTTACAAGACGTTGTAACGGATTTGGATATGATTCTTTTAATGTCGGTTAATCCGGGTTTTGGAGGTCAAAAATTCATTCCAAATACTGTTAATAAAGTTGCAGAACTAAAAGAGCTCATTTTAAAGAAAGGTTCAAAGGCTATAATAGAAGTTGATGGAGGTATTAATTTAGAAACAGGTAAACTTGTAGTTGATGCTGGAGCGGATGCTCTTGTTGCAGGAAACTTTGTTTTCAAATCTGAGAATCCAATTGAGACTATTGCGGCACTAAAAAATCTCTAAATTGTAAATATTGGTATGACAAAAAATGAGGGGTTTCTGAGACTATCTGAAGCCCCTTTTCTTAAATATCTCATACCGTTTGTTGTAGGTATTTTATTACAAACAGTATTTGACGGTGGAGTAGTTATTGCTCTATCAATACTTTTTGTGTCAACAATATTTTTCTATTTATACTATTCTGCAAAGTTGTCAAAAACAAAGTTCATTCGTAGAAAATATTTTGGTTATGCAATCTTCTCTCTTATAATTTCATTAGGAGTATTTAATGCAAATATCTCTTCTAAATCTTCATCTACTACCCTACCCGAAGTTGACGACTATGCCATTGCTCATATTTTAGAAACAACAGAGAAAGAAAAATCATTTGAATGTAAATCTAAAATAATTAAGTTTGGTGGTATTGAAGAGAATATAAGTGATTTTAATGCTGTTTTATATATTCAAAAAGATTCTCTTTCTAGGATGTTATCGAAGAACGACATTCTTATTTTTGAGCAGAATCTTCAACCTATAAAATTTTCAAAGAATCCCTACTCTATTGACTATTCAGCAATTTTAGAAAAGCAAGGATTTTGTTATTCTCAGTACCTTACAAGTAATAGTTGGAGAAAGATTGACAATATTAAGAATAATTCTTTCTATGATAAATCAGATGAAATTAAGAATAAATTTACTGATGCAATAAATATTATTCAAATTAGCGATAATTCAAAGATGCTTATCAGAGCGATGTTGCTAGGAGATACATCATTAATATCAAAAGATACCCGTAACTCCTATTCTTCATCAGGTTTATCTCATATTCTTGCAGTAAGTGGTTTGCATATCGGTATTATTGCATTTATTCTATACTTATTACTATATCCTTTTAAATGGATTAAACTCTCTTATGTACGACCTTTAGTTACTCTTCTGACATTATGGGGATATACTTATATTATTGGATTTCCTCCATCTGCAGTAAGAGCAACAATAATGGCTTCGTTTGTTCTTTTAGGTGAGATTATAAATAGAAAAGGGACAACTGTTAATTCATTGTTCGCCGCAGCACTGTTTATGCTCGTATATAATCCCAATAATCTTTTTAATATGGGATTTCAACTTAGTTTTATTGCTGTATTTTCAATATTCTATATATATCCATTCATATACAGATTGTTGCCCAATAATAATAAATTCACATCATATATTGCCTCAATAGTTGCAGTAACAGTGGCAGCACAAATAGGTACACTACCTTTATCAATATACTATTTTAACCAGTTACCTCTGATTGGCATAATTTCAAATTTGTTTGTAATTCCATTTTTACCTTTTATTCTTGGTGTTTCAATATTGGCTCTTATCATCAACATTTCATTTCTAAATAAAATAGTTGATATTTCGTTCTCATATATTGATTTTATTGCAAACTTTACAAATTCAATACCATACTCTTCAATTAACAATATACATATTGAGGGGTATTACTTAGTATTATTATATATAATAATTTTTGGAGGAATATGGGCTTTAAAAGATAAAAGTAGCAAGATGGTTGTTATGCTACTTTTATTTATTTCAATTTATTGTTTAATTGAAATTTTTATAATTGATGATTCAAAAAAGTGTAAGACTGCAATATATGATGATAATGAAATTACAGCAATTAATTTTATTGATGATAAATATAACTATATACTAACCATTGATACTACAAATGTTGCGAACAAAGTTGAATATATGGCGAAGAATTTATGGATTAGAGAAGCTGTGCCTGATGTTATATACAAACAAGATTCAATATTTGAAGACAACCTATATGTAACTCTTCCTTATATATCATATAAAGGAGATAAATATCTAATCCTAAATAGTGACTATTTTAAATACAATAAATTATCTGAAGGAAAAAGGCTATTTATTAATAAGGCTATAATTTGCGAAGGATTCTCTGGCTCACTACTCAGCCTAATGGATATTTTTGTATTTGAAGAGATTGTTATAGCATCAAATCTAAACCATTTCAAACGTAACTCAATAATAAAAGAGTGTAAAACTCTTAAAATCCCATACTACGATATTAAAGATAAAGGTGCTTATGTTCAATATGAATAACTTCAATTGTAATAATTACCTTGATTTATTAAATTTATAATTTAACCTATCAATTATTATTAATAGATTTTAAGTGAATATTTGATACTATTTGTGTAGTAAAAACATTATACTTTCATCATTTTTTTGTATTTTTGTAAATTGTGTATTTTATGCACAATTCAAATATTTTTTTTTGAAAAAACGATGAAGAAACAAATAGCAATATTAGGCTCAACAGGATCAATAGGGAGACAGGCTCTTGAAGTTATAGAGGCTTTTCCTGATATGTTTGAAGTTCATACATTAACGGCTAATAATAGTGCTGAGTTATTGATTGAACAGGCTCGAAAATTTATGCCCGATTCTGTTGTTATTGCAAATGAGGGGTTATATGACAGTGTTTGTAATGCTTTAAGCGATTTGCCAATTAAAGTTTTTGCAGGAAGTGATGCTATTGCAGAAGCCGTAGAGGCATCTCCTATTGATATTGTTTTAACTGCGATGATGGGATATTCAGGATTATTACCCACCATTAAAGCAATAAAAGCAGGAAAGAAAATAGCTCTGGCTAATAAAGAGACTCTTGTTGTTGCAGGTGAATTAATTACCAAACTTGCAATAGAGAACAGAGTTGAAATTATTCCAGTTGATTCAGAACATTCTGCAATTTTCCAATGTTTAACCGGCGAAGAGTTTAATAATATTGATAAGATTATTTTAACTGCTTCAGGTGGTCCTTTCCTAAGACATACTCCCGAACAATTGGCTTTAGTAACAAAGAGAGATGCTCTTAAACATCCTAATTGGGTCATGGGTGCAAAAATCACCATTGACTCCGCATCAATGATGAATAAGGGATTTGAAATGATTGAGGCCAAATGGTTATTTGGAGTTACACCTCAACAAGTAGAGGTTGTTGTTCATCCTCAATCCATAATCCACTCTATGGTGCAATTTGATGATGGTGCAGTTAAAGCACAATTGGGTGTCCCTGATATGAAACTCCCTATTGCCTACGCTTTTACATTCCCTAAAAGGTTAGATTTTGGAGGCAAAAAACTAACTCTTAACGATTATGCATCGATGACTTTTGAGACTCCAGATACAGAGCGTTTTCCTATGCTAAAATACGCATACGAAACAATAGATGCAGGAGGCAATATGCCATGTATATTAAATGCTGCTAACGAGGTTGCTGTTGCTGCATTCTTAGAAGATAAAATAAAATTTATTGATATTCCACGTCTTGCATACTCGGCAATGGAGAAATGCAGTTTTATTAAATCTCCTGTTTATGAAGATTATGTGGAGTGTGATAAATTAACCAGAATATACACTAACGAATTAATAGATAAATTATAATACTTATGGAAACATTTTTAATAAAAGCAGTACAACTTATAATGAGTTTATCGCTTTTAGTTATTATTCACGAATTTGGACACTTTCTATTTGCCAGACTATTTAAAGTTAGAGTTGAAAAATTTTATCTCTTTTTTAACCCTTGGTTTTCGCTCTTTAAATACAAACCAAAGAATAGCGATACTGAATATGGTATAGGATGGCTTCCTCTTGGTGGCTATGTTAAAATTGCCGGAATGATTGATGAATCAATGGATAAAGAGCAAATGAACCAACCTGAACAACCTTGGGAATTTCGCTCAAAACCTGCATGGCAACGATTATTAATAATGGTTGGTGGAGTTTTATTTAACTTCATTCTTGCGTTGTTAATATATATAATGATTGCTTTTACTTGGGGCAAAAGTTATATTCCTGTTCAAAATGTTACTTCTGGTTATACTTTTAGCCAAACTGCATTAGACGCAGGATTTATGAATGGCGACATACTTTTAAGTGCAGACGGAGAGGATTTTAAGGCTCTTGATTCTAAGACTCTTAGAATGATAGTTGAAGCGGAAAAGGTTAAAGTTCTTCGCCATAAAGATACTGTATCTATAAATATCCCAGAAGACTTTATGTTGAAGTTAGTTGCAGCAGAAGAGGGCTTTGCTACATATAGAGTTAGACCTGTTGTTGCCGATGTTGTAAAAGGTAGTGGTGCAGATATTGCTGGGATAAAAAAAGATTCTAAAATATTATCTGTAAACTACAAACTAACAGAAGATATTTCTCAACTATTCAAAGTCCTTGACAGTTGTAATCCTGGTGATAGTGTAAATGTTTGCTACCAAGTTGGCAAATCTACTCAATTTGCTAAAGTTAAGTTAAGTGATGATAAAAAATTGGGAATACAACTTAAACCTATTACAGAGGTATATACTCCCAAAGTTGAAGAATATTCATTCTTAGAGTCAATTCCTGTTGGTATTAAGCAAGGATTTGAAACATTATCAGGTTATGTGAGTGACTTTAAATATGTATTTACAAAAGAGGGAGCAGCAAGTCTTGGAGGCTTTGGTACTATTGGTAGTATATTCCCATCGGTATGGGATTGGGAAGCATTCTGGAATATGACTGCATTCCTTTCTGTAATATTGGCATTTATGAATATATTACCAATTCCTGCTTTAGATGGTGGCCATGTATTATTCTTACTATATGAGGTTATTACTCGCCGTAAACCCAGTTTGAAATTTATGGAATATGCTCAAACCGTAGGAATGATATTGCTATTATTATTGCTTGTATATGCTAACGCAAATGATATAATACGATTATTTAATTAAAGTATATGAGTAAACCACAAATAATACTTAAACCTAAAAAAGAGGACTCTTTATTAAGAAAACATCCTTGGATATTTTCGGGAGCAATAGCAAAAATTATTGGAGATCCTGAAGAGGGAGATATTGTTGATGTATTCTTTAATAATGGAGATTTTGCAGCAATAGGACACTATCAAATAGGGAGTATTGCCGTAAGAGTCTTATCTTTTGAAGAGACCGAGATAGATTATAATTTCTATAAAGAGAGGCTGGCAAGTGCGTATGATTTACGTCTTGCTTACGGAATTGCAGGAACAGAGAATAGCAACTGTTTTAGGTTAGTGCATGGAGAAGGTGATTTTTTACCCGGACTTATTATTGATGTTTATGACTCTACCGCGGTAGTACAAGCACACTCTCCCGGTATGCATTTTGCAAGAGAGATAATTGCTGATGCTTTATTAGAAATTATGAATGGCGTTGTAACAGAGGTCTATTATAAATCAGATACTACCCTACCCTATAAAGCTCAACTTGATCCTCAGAACGATTATATTAGAGGCTCTTATAAAGGTAATATTGCCATTGAGAATGGTCTTAAATTTTATGTAGATTGGCTTAAAGGTCAAAAAACCGGGTTCTTTGTTGACCAGCGCGATAACAGAGCGTTGCTTGAGAAGTATTCAAAGAACAGAAAAGTATTGAATATGTTCTGTTACACAGGAGGATTCTCATTCTATGCAATGCGTGGTGGTGCTGAGTTAGTTCATTCAGTTGATAGTTCGGCAAAAGCAATTGATTTAACAAAGAAAAATGTTGAGATGAATTTCCCCAACGATGAGAGACATGAGGCATACGTAAAAGATGCTTTTAAATATCTTGACGAAATGGGAGATAATTATGATTTGATTATTCTTGATCCTCCTGCTTTTGCAAAACATAGAAGCGCTCTTCATAATGCACTTCAAGGTTACAAAAGATTAAATGCGAAAGCATTTGAAAAGATTCAACATGGTGGTATTCTTTTTACATTCTCATGCTCTCAAGCAGTATCAAAAGAACAATTCAGATTGGCTGTTTTTAGTGCTGCTGCAATCTCGGGAAGAAAAGTAAGAATATTACATCAACTTACTCAACCAGCAGATCACCCTATTAATATATATCATCCTGAAGGCGAATATTTAAAAGGATTGGTTTTGTATGTAGAATAATAATTAATAAATAAAATAAATAGGAAATGAGAAAATTAATTTTAAGTACAACAACTGCTCTATTGTTTGGTATGAGTTTTATAAGTTGCTCAAAAACTGACACAGAGCCAAAATTTGATTACAACGTGGATAAATTTGCAGACTTACAAATTCTTCGTTACCAAGTCCCCGGATTTGAAGAATTGTCTTTAAATCAAAAGCTTTATGTTTATTATTTAACTGAGGCTGCTCAAGAGGGACGCGATATTCTTTTTGACCAAAATGGAAAGTATAACCTTGCTATCCGCAGAACATTAGAGGCAATCTACAATAACTATAATGGAGATAAAGAGGATGCTGATTACAAAGAATTTGTTGTTTATCTAAAACGTGTTTGGTTCTCAAATGGTATTCACCACCACTATGCGACTGATAAATTTGTACCCGGCTTCTCTCAAGAGTTTTTTGCAAACCAAGTAAAATCAATTGATCCTGCCCTACTTCCTATAAGAGAGGGTGAAACAGTTGAAAATCTTATTGCTGAACTTACTCCTGTAATTTTTGATAAAGAGGTAATGCCTAAACGTATTAACTTGGCAGCAGGATATGATTTGGTTCAAACATCTGCCGGAAACTATTATGATGGAGTTACTCAAAAAGAGGCAGAAGATTTTTATGCTAAAATGCGTAAACCTAACGATAATCAACCAATATCGTATGGATTAAATAGCCGTTTGGTTAAACGTGATGGTAAAATTTACGAAGAGGTTTATAAAATTGGAGGAAGATACTCTAAGGCTCTTGAACGTATTGTTTATTGGTTAGAATTGGCAAAAGGTGTTGCTGAAAATGATGAGCAACGCAAAGTTATTGATTTATTAATTGAGTTTAATAAAACTGGAGATCTTAAGAAATTTGATGAGTATGCAGTTGCTTGGGTTCAAGAGTTAACAGGCAATGTTGATTTTATTTGCGGATTTACTGAGGTTTATGGCGATCCTCTTGGAATGAAAGCAAGTTGGGAGGCTTCAATTAACTTTAAAAATATTGAGGCATCTGCTCGTACAGAGACAATCAGTGCAAACGCTCAATGGTTTGAAGACAACTCTCCTATCGATCCACGATTTAAGAAAGAGACTGTAAAAGGTGTTACAGCAAAAGTAATTACAGTTGCGATGTTAGGTGGAGATTGTTATCCAAGCACACCTATTGGTATTAACCTTCCTAACGCAGACTGGATACGCCGCGACTACGGTTCAAAATCGGTAACTATTGAGAATATTACATACGCATACGATCAAGCAGCATTAGGAAACGGTTTCAAAGAGGAGTTTGTTATTGATGAAGCAACTCGCGAGTTAATGAATAAATATGGATTTGTTTCTGATAATTTACATACTGACTTACACGAGTGTCTTGGTCATGGTTCAGGTAAACTTCTTCCTGGTGTAGATTCAGATGCACTTAAAGCATACGCATCAACTTTAGAGGAGACTCGTGCCGACCTATTCGCTATGTACTATATGGCTGATCCTAAAATTATGGAGTTAGGTTTATTACCTGATAAAGATGCTTACAAAGCAAACTACTACTCTTATATAATGAATGGTTTAATGACTCAATTAACTCGTATTGAGTTAGGAAACGATATTGAAGAGTCACACATGCGTAACCGTCAACTAATTGCTAAATGGTGTTTAGAGAATGGTGCAGAAGAGAATGTAATATCAATTGAGAAAATTGATGGTAAAAGTTATATCAAAATCAATGATTATGATAAACTGCGTGGACTATTTGGAAAACTTCTTGCAGAAATCCAACGCATAAAATCGGAAGGAGATTACGAAGCAGGAAAAGCAATTGTTGAGAAATATGCTGTAAAAGTTGACATTGATCTTCATAAAGAGGTGTTAGCTCGTTACAAAAGTTTGAACTTGGCTCCTTATAAGGGATTTGTTAACCCAAAATATTCTTTAGTTGAAGATGAAAATGGTAATGTTATTGATGTTACAGTAACATACAACGAGGGATATGCTGAGCAAATGTTACGTTATTCAAAAGATTATTCATCTTTAGATTCATATAACGACTAACAAAAAAATTTATGATTAGTAACGAGATAATAAAAAGTATAAAAAATGAGTTCCGTCTTGGAATGAATGGTGTTATTTCTACAAGTATGAGAAATAAAGGGATGGACTATAAAATTATTTTTGGTCTCTCCTTACCACAACTACGCACCATTGCTGAGAAATACTCATTCAACAAAGAGGTGGCAGAAATATTATGGAAAGAAGATATCAGAGAATCTAAGTTATTAGCAACAATGATATATCCTTATGAAGAGATGAATATTGAAGTTGCAAAATTGTGGATTAATGATATCCGTTTCACAGAAGTTGCTGATATTTCTACAATGTTCTTATTCTCAAAATTTTCTTATGCCGATAAGTTGGTAATAGATAATATTAACTCTGAAGATGACAATAAGAAGTATTTTGCAATGAGATTATTTATTAGACTTGTTATTAATAAGACAGAAATTAATTCAAATATAATTGCAATGGTAAAAGAGGCTGCAAACAGATATATCAATTCAGATAATATTGCTGTGGCTACTATTGCAAATGATATTATTCTTAGACTTGAGAATTAGTTAATTAGGACATTATATTTGAATATACTAAGTACTCCCATACTCAAAAAATAATGAGTATGGGAGTTTTTTATTTAGAATATTGCAGAATATATAGAAAAAGTTTGTAAATTTGTAAGGTGTATGTTCTGTTCAAAAATTGATTAAATGATAATTTATTAACTATGTCTGAAGATAAAAACAAAGAGAGTTTAAGAATCAGATTTAATCAATACCTTGAAGAGAACAAACTTAGAAAAACACCTGAACGTTTTTTCGTTCTTGATGCAGTAAGCGAGACTTCAAAAAAGTTTGATGCTGAATATGTTTTAAACGAAGTACTTTCTAAAGGTATAAGAATAAGCAGGGCTACTGTATATAATACATTATCAACTCTTGTAGATGCTCAAATATTAAGAGAGCATGAGATTGAGGGTAAAAAATATTTTGAACGCTCTCCCCTATCTCAAATCTACATAAGATTGATATGTACAAAGTGCGGAAAAATAAAAGATGTTAAAGATGCCGACACTATTAATTTGGTTAATAGTAAAAAATATGGAAAATTCTCTACATCTTATAGTTCGATAGCAATATATGGTTTGTGTAGTTCGTGCGTTAATGCCGAGAGAAAAGCAAAATTAAAAGCCAAACTTATTGCTAAGGAGAAGAGTTTAGAAAATAAAAAGAAAATATTAAATAATAAAAAGAAATAAATGAGCACAACCATGAAAGTAGATGTGTTATTAGGTCTTCAATGGGGCGATGAAGGTAAAGGAAAAGTAGTTGACGTTCTAACTCCTGAATACAATGTTATTACTCGTTTCCAAGGAGGTCCAAATGCAGGACATACCCTTGTTTTTAATGGAGAAAAATATGTTCTTCGTTCAATTCCATCAGGAATATTTCAAGGAGGTAAAATAAATATTATTGGTAACGGAGTTGTCTTAGACCCAATTCTATTTAAACAAGAAGCAGTTGCGTTGGCAGAGAGCGGACACGATTTAAAATCTCGTTTATACATATCTAAAAAGGCTCATTTGATTTTGCCTACTCACCGTATGTTAGATGCTGCATACGAAGCAGCAAAAGGTGATGCTAAAATTGGTACAACAGGTAAAGGCATTGGCCCTACATATACTGATAAAGTAAGCCGTAACGGTTTAAGAGTTGGAGATATATTGGAGAACTTTGATGATAAATATGCTAAAGCAAAAGCAAAACACGATCAAATTCTTAAATCATTAAACTTTGAATATAACATTGAGGCTTTAGAGAAAGAGTTTTTTGAGGCATTAGAGTATATCAAAGAGTTTAAACTAATTGATAGCGAACACGTAATAAACAACCTGCTTAAAGAGGGCAAGAGTGTATTGGCTGAGGGCGCTCAAGGTACACTATTGGATGTTGATTTTGGTTCATATCCTTTTGTAACATCATCAAATACAGTATGTGCCGGTGCATGTACAGGTATGGGTATTGCCCCTACTAAAATTGGTAAAGTGTATGGTATTTTCAAAGCATATTGTACTCGCGTAGGTAGTGGACCTTTCCCAACAGAGTTATTTGATGAAGTTGGAGAAACAATCTGTAAAAACGGAAATGAGTTTGGTGCAGTAACTGGTCGTAAACGCCGTTGCGGATGGATTGACCTTGTTGCACTCAAATATGCTATTATGATTGATGGTGTTACAGATTTAATTATGATGAAGAGCGACGTTCTTGACTCATTCAAAACAATTAAAGCGTGTGTAGCATACAAAATAAATGGAGAAACAGTAACAGAGTTCCCTTTCTCTATCAGCGATGATATTGAACCAATTTATAAAGAACTTCCAGGTTGGAATTGCGATATGACTAAAATGCAATCAGAAGATGAATTCCCAGCAGAGTTCAAAGCATATATCAAATTCTTGGAAGAGGAGTTAGAAGTTCCTATTAAGATTGTATCTGTTGGACCTGACAGAGCTCAAACTATTGTAAGATAATAATTGCAAATATTATAGTTAGGAAGAGTTCGGATAAAACCGAACTCTTTTTTCGTTTTAATAATTAGAATATATAAAAACATTATATTGAGAATTTATATTATTTTTGTAGTGAAAATTTAACTAAAGATAAATAGAACTATAGATAGATTAAAGGGATAATACACCTTTAAATTTATAAATTTTGTTAGAGCAATTGCTCTTATTCTCTCTACTTGAAAACCGCCAATTTGAAAGCATACGAGAATAAGTGTTAATAGTTCATAGCCTATGTTAGGCGTGGACTGTTCGTACTTATTTGTGTGCAGGGTGCTTGGCGGTACCTCAAGTAGAATTTAAGTATCGAATGGTTCCGCCTTTTTTATTATGGTACACATAGGAAAAATTATTGAAAAAGAGTTCTACAGACAAGGTCGCTCCGTAACATGGTTTGCAAATATGCTTTGCTGCGAACGAACCAATGTGTATAAAATCTTCAAAAGAGAAAGTATTGACTCTGCCCTACTCTTTAAAATCTCACAAATTTTAAATCATAATTTCTTCTCATACTATACCGATAACCTATAAATAGTTGTGAATATATTTCCACATATAGTGGATTTATAGGATACGATAATTAGCAAACTTGTGTATTGTATTTATATACATTTGTTAAAAAAATCAACAAATCAAAAAAAATAATATTATGGGAATATTTGATTTCTTATTTAGAAATAAAAACAAACAAGCAAAAAATATATCTGAAAATAAAGTGATTTTTGAGGAATATAAACCGCAATATAAAGAGTATGACACAGATAAAATTGTTGAAATTGCGACAAGCTTAAATTTTGCTTATAATGTGGGAAATAAATCATTTGCAGGTAGATTATGTAAAGATTTATATATGGAAGTAAGTCCTCAGAGACAAGGAGGGAAAGTGCTTTTAGAACTTTCTTCTAAAGAATGTCAAGTAGTAGGTATGGCATTCACAACAATAGCCTTAAGATATGATTTTGGAGATCCTGATTTTAATTCTGTCGCTGCTGAAAATGCATATTATTGCTTGGCAAGGAATCTAATAGATAATAATAATAGTTTTGTAGCTCCAGTATTATTTGCAATCTTATTAGTAAATTATAATTTAATGAAAAGCAAATTAATATCAAGCTATTGTAATATATTTAATAAAAAAAGAGGGATTAATGTATATCTTGCTGGAGATCCTTTTAATGATTCTGGATTTGAAAAATTCCGTAATGATGCTATAAACTTCAAAGATTATATAATGTACTATGCTCTTTCAAAATTTTACGATATCGAAAATAAATCTTATCTCATTCCTACAGATTTGAATTATTATATACCTCAAGAGAGTGTGATTAATGATTTTTTAGAAAGAGTTTCGAAAATTGAAGATTACTCTAAAGAATCTTTTATAAAAGAATGTGAAATACACTTCAAAAGTGTATATAAAGAGTGTGAAGAGACACTTAAAAATTTCTAAATATAAAAATTTATTAATAAACAACTTAATACTTAATTTTATGGGAATATTTGATTTCTTTAGTAAAAAAAAAAGTTATGTAAAAATGCAAAATGAGGAAAAGATTAGTCATCTAAAAAATTTAATAGCAGTTGCTATAAGTGATGGGAAAGTAGATGAAGAAGAATTTGCCACATTAGTTTGTATATGCGAGAGAGAGGGTTTAGCAATAGAAACCATTAATGATATTATAAAAGATCCCAACTCTGTAGAATATGTTAAACCCACTGATTATGAAACAAAAATTCAATATCTTAGAGATATGGTTAGCATTATGATGGTTGATGGAAATATAGACAAAAAAGAATTAGCACTTTGTAAATTAACAGCTTTAAATCTTGGATTTAAACATGAAATTATTGATGCTATGATAGTAGACATTATTAAGTATTTAGAAAAAGAATCATAATCTGAAATGGAAATTAGTTTTAACTCTACATCTCACCAAAGGTTTGAGAATAATATACCCATAAATAGTTTGCAAGAATGTAACCGATGCATAAAAATAGAAAAAAACATCAATGGGTGTAAAGGATATAAACTTATTAATGGAGATGGTTATATTATTTCTATAATTAATATTGATGGGAATCATCCATTATGGCAAAATAAATACCAAATGAGCCCAAAGCCCATGAGAGTAGTTCTTCAAAATTCGAATATTATAGTTCTTAGAGGATACTCTGTTTTAGCTCAAACTCCTTTTGGTTGGGATAATTTTGATATGTCAGATTATGGAATTACTTTATATATTAAAGGCGATGAAATAGAAAAATGTAGATTAGACATGTTTGACAGAAATATCTATATTGAATATTATAAATAGAAATACTATATATATGATTAAGTCTATTGATGAAGTTTTACAATTTTCAAAACGTCACCCTAATGAAACAATAAGACAAATTATTCGATCGGATTCAGGCTATCTAAAAGATATATTTGTAAAAAATGAGAATATATTCTTTAGTCAAGAATGTTTTGATGAAATTTGTAGATTAACAAAAGGTCATAAAGATAATTGGGAAAAACCTAATAATAAAACAGAATCAGTGTTACATCAATTAAAAGTTTATGGGACACCATATCTATTTGATTTTAATAATAACGATTTGAAAGAACTTAATAATCGACGAATAATAAAATATACAGATGATATGTAACAAAAAAAATGCTATTGACACCAATAGCATTTTTTTTGTTTTTCATATATTAGATTAAGGTTTATCTTTTAGAACATGGTTTTTGAGGACATCCATTATGGGGTTTAGCACAACCTCGTTCCATTCTTACCCATTTTTCATATTGCGATGCTGTTAAAACGTTTTTCATTGCTCTGTAATAGTTGCATGTAGCAGAATCGGGCTTCATATATTTGTTATTATGATAGCAGCCTTTCATATGATTTGGGTTGCCTCTCATAAATGATGAATCGCATTTTGGTTTGCCACATTCCGGTTTCATTTGTGGGCAAGGTTGAGATTTTGGACAATTGCCTTTCATTTGAGGTTTCCCATTAGGACAAACACTTTTGCAATTAGGTTTAGGTCGTTCACATTCAACAGCACAAGGTCTCTCTGGATTAGGTTGACAGACTACTCCTTTAAAATGCTTTCCCTCTTTTGGTAGTGTTGGACGATGAGCAATACAACCTTTTTTAAAATTAAAATAGTTTAGATTTATATCATATACTTGTTTTGTTTGCTTTTTAGTCAAATCTAAACTCTCTTTCATCATCTCTGTTTTCTTCGCCGCTATATCTTTTGAAGATATTTTTTTACTACTTTGTGCAAATGACACTGAAGAAATACTCATCATTATTGCTAACGATAGTGATACTGATTTAAATTTTGTAAGTTTCATAGTCGTTTTTATTAAAGTTTCTGTCTTTATGACCAAATATAATTACAAAGGTTTAAAAAAATATTTGAAAAAATTTTGTTTATAAGTTTATTTAAATCTTTTTCTTACTCATTAATTTATTTATTATCTTCGCAAAGGTAGAACTACATATATTATATATATGCACCAACCTTTAGCAGAAAGATTACGCCCAGTTAATTTTGATGGGTATATAGGACAAAAACACCTCGTTGCAAAAGGTGCAATTCTTCGTAATATGATTGAGAGTGGAAGAATCTCTTCTTTTATATTATGGGGTCCTCCCGGTGTGGGTAAAACATCGTTAGCTAAAATAATTTCCTCAATATTAGAGGTCCCTTTCTATACTTTAAGTGCTATTCATTCGGGAGTTAAAGATGTTAGGGATGTTATTGACAAATGCAAGAGTGCAGGAGTTTTTCAGTCAATTGCACGCCCCATTTTGTTTATTGATGAGATACACCGATTTAGCAAATCGCAACAAGACTCTCTTTTAGGTGCAGTTGAGAATGGTACGGTAACTCTTATTGGTGCAACAACAGAGAACCCTTCGTTTGAAGTTATTCGCCCCCTACTCTCTCGTTGCCAGGTTTATACTTTAAAGCCTTTAGAGGAGAGCGACCTTAATGATTTGCTAAACAAAGCAATTACCGAAGATGTTTATTTAAAGAAACTTACTTTTAAGGTTGAAGAGACTGAGGCTCTTTTCAGATATTCAGGTGGTGATGCTCGTAAACTTTTGAATATAATTGATCTTATTGTTCAAAGTACACCTATAAACGAGTGTGTTGTTATAAACAATAGTATTGTAACTGAACGCTTACAACAAAACCCAGCAGCATACGATAAAGGTGGCGAAATGCACTACGATATAATTTCTGCCTTTATTAAATCAATTAGAGGTAGTGACCCTGATGCTGCAATCTATTGGTTAGGAAGAATGGTTGCAGGTGGAGAAGATCCTAAATTTATTGCTCGCCGTTTAGTTATATCTGCGGCAGAAGATATAGGATTGGCAAATCCAAATGCTCTTTTGATAGCCAATGCTTGTTTTGATACTCTCGAAAAGATTGGCTGGCCTGAAGGTAGAATTATTTTAGCTGAGGCTACTATATATTTGGCTACAAGCCCCAAAAGCAACTCAGCATATATGGCAATTAATGATGCTCTTATGAAGATTGAAGAGAGTGGCGATTTACCAGTTCCTCTACATCTTCGTAACGCACCTACAAAATTGATGAAAGAGTCAGGCTATGGTAGTGGTTATAAATATGCTCACGACTACCCTGGTAATTTTGTTAAACAACAATTTTTACCTGATAATATTAAAGATTTTTCTTTTTGGAAACCTCAATATAATGCTTCGGAAGAGAGAATGAGAGAAAGAATGGAGCAATTATGGGGAGATAAATTTACAAAGAAGTAAGAAATTAAGAATATTTTGTAGCAAAAAGATAAAGATTAACAAGTTTTAAATTGCATTTTGTTTGCATTTTATTTGCAATACCGAAATTATGTATTAATTTTGTCGTGCCTAAAAAACAAAAGGTCAATTAATATTTAGAAAAATTTATAAACATATAAAATTAACAAAAATGAAAAAGCACAACTTTTATGCAGGTCCCTCAATTTTGAGTCCCTACACAATTAAAAACACAGCTGATGCTGTTATGGATTTTGCTGGTACAGGTCTTTCAATTTTGGAGGTATCTCACCGCTCAAAAGAGTTCGTTGCAGTTATGGACGAAACTCAAGCATTAATTAAAGAACTTCTTGACGTTCCCGCTGGTTACGAAGTTGTATTAGTTGGTGGTGGTGCAAGTATGCAATTCTGTATGGTTCCATACAACATTCTTAAAACTAAAGCTGCTTACTTAGAGACTGGAACATGGGCTGTAAATGCTATTAAAGAGGCTAAATTATTTGGAGAGGTTGAAGTTGTTGCTTCATCAAAAGATGCTAACTTTAACTATATTCCTAAAAACTATGAAATACCTGAAGATGTAGATTATTTCCACTTTACATCTAACAACACAATATTTGGTACAGAGATTAGAAAAGATCCTGATGTAAAAGCTCGTTTGGTTGCAGATATGTCATCTGATATCTTCTCTCGTCCTATTGATGTATCAAAATATGATATTATCTATGCAGGTGCTCAAAAGAACTTGGCTCCTGCTGGTGTAACTTTGGCAATTGTTAAAGAAGATGCTCTTGGTAAAGTTGACAGACCTATTCCTACTATGTTAGACTATCGTACTCACATTAAGAAAGGTTCAATGTTCAACACTCCTCCTTGTTTGCCAATCTTCTCTGCATTGCAAACTCTTAAATACTACAAATCATTAGGTGGTGTTGCTGCTCTTGAAAAAATTAATGTTGAGAAAGCAACTATGCTATATGATGAGATTGACAGAAACCGTCTATTCAAAGGTACTGCTGCTGTTGAAGACCGTTCAATAATGAATGTTTGTTTTGTCATGAACGAGGAGTATCAAGAACTTGAAGGCGAATTTGTTGAGTTTGCGAAATCAAAAGGTATGATTGGTATTAAAGGACACCGCTCAGTTGGTGGATTTAGAGCATCAATCTACAATGCAATGCCAAAAGAGAGTGTTGCTGCCTTGATTGACACAATGAAAGAATTTGAGAAAAAATATTAATAGATATACAAATTTAATTGAAACTCACTTTGAAGTATAAAAATCCTTCAAGTGGGTTTCTTTAATTAATAAAATAAATTATGAAAATATTAGTTGCTACTGATAAGCCTTTTGCTGCTGTTGCAGTTGAAGGTATAAAGAAAGAGATTGAGGCTGCCGGTCTTGAACTTGTTTTGTTAGAGAAATACGGAGATAAAGCAAACCTTTTAAATGCAGTTAAAGATGTAGATGGTATCATTGTACGTAGTGATATTATTGATGCAGAGGTTATTGATGCTGCTGAAAATCTTAAAATAGTTGTTAGAGCAGGTGCCGGATATGACAATATAGACCTTGAGGCTGCAACAGCAAAAGGTGTATGCGTGATGAATACTCCCGGTCAAAACTCTAATGCAGTTGCTGAACTTGTTTTTGGTATGACAGTAATGATGGTTCGCAATATGTTTAATGGAACTTCAGGAACAGAGTTACTTGGAAAGAAATTAGGAATTCACGCATTCGGACAAGTTGGTCGCAATGTTGCTCGCATTGCAAAAGGTTTTGGAATGGAAGTTATGGCTTTTGACCCATACTGCCCAGATGAAGTTATGATTGAAGCAGGTGTTACTCCTGTTAAAGATGTAAATGCTCTTTATTCAGAGTGTCAATTTATTTCATTACATATTCCTGCTACAAACGAAACTAAAAAATCAATTAACTATGCTCTTCTAAACCAAATGCCCAAAGGTGCAGTTCTTATCAACACTGCCCGTAAAGAGGTTATCAACGAAGAGGAGTTAGTTAAACTAATGGAAGATAGAGCAGATTTCCGTTACGTTTCGGATATTGCTCCTGTTATTGCTGATGAGTTTAAAACTAAATTTGAAAATCGTTGTTTCTTCACTCCTAAAAAAATGGGAGCACAAACAGCAGAGGCAAATATTAACGCCGGTATTGCTGCTGCAAAACAATCGGTAGGATACTTGAAAGATGGTATTGACAGATTTCGCGTTAATAAATAATAATTAATTATCTTTATATCCAAAGAGGCAACTCCTTTATGGGGTTACCTCTTTGGAGTTTATATTAAATATATAATATTATGGCAAAAATAAAACCATTTAAAGGTATCAGACCTCCTCAATCAATGGTAGAAGAAGTTGCTTCTCGCCCATATGATGTTCTAAATTCAGAAGAGGCTCGCAAAGAGGCAGAAGGAAATGAGAAATCTCTATACCACATTATAAAACCTGAGATTGATTTTGCTCCAGGTACTGATGAACACGCACCAGAAGTTTATGATAAGGCCGTTGAGAACTTCAACAAATGGCAAAACAATGGATGGTTGGTTCAAGATGATAAGGAGTGCTATTATGTATATGCTCAAACTATGGACGGAAGAACTCAATATGGTTTGGTTGTTTGTGCTAATGTTGAAGACTACTTAAGTGGAGTTATTAAAAAACATGAGTTGACTCGTAGAGATAAAGAAGAGGATCGTATGAAACACGTTCGTATTAATAATGCAAACGTAGAGCCTGTTTTCTTTGCTTATCCCGATGAGGCAGAACTTGATGCTATTGTTAGCAAAACTGTTAGTGGTAAAGCAGAGTATGACTTTGTTGCTCCTGATGGTTTTGGTCACCACTTTTGGTTGATAGATGATGAGAAAGATATTGCTCGTATTACAGAGATATTTGCTTCTATCCCCTATCTTTACATTGCTGACGGACACCACAGAACTGCGGCTGCCGCTCTTGTAGGTGCAGAAAAAGCAAAACAAAATCCAAATCACAAGGGAGATGAGGAATACAACTATTTCTTAGCAGTTTGTTTCCCTGCATCACAACTTAAAATTATTGACTACAATCGTGTAGTTAAAGATTTGAATGGTTTAAGCGATGAAGAGTTCTTAGCTAAGTTAAATGAAAACTTTATAGTTGAAGAGAAAGGTGATGATATTTACTCTCCTTCTGCTCTTCATAACTTCTCGCTTTATTTGAGTGGCAAATGGTATTCACTAACTGCAAAAGAGGGTACTTACAACGATGAAGATCCTATTGGCGTACTTGACGTTACAATATCTTCAGATCTAATATTGAGAGATATTCTTGGTATTACAGACTTACGTTCTGATAAACGTATCGACTTTGTAGGAGGTATCAGAGGTTTGGGAGAACTTAAACGCCGCGTTGATAACGGAGAGATGAAAGTTGCTCTTGCTCTTTATCCTGTTTCAATGAAACAACTTATGGATATTGCAGACACGGGCAATATTATGCCTCCTAAAACTACATGGTTTGAACCTAAACTACGTTCAGGTCTTGTAATTCATAAGTTAGTATAATTAATTACATTATATCAAATAGATGAGAGTGATTCAAAATTAAATTTGTTCACTCTCATTTTTATATCAAAACAAAATAATTTCTTCTGTTAAAAATATTATTGTAATTTTGGGGAGAAATTAAATACAGAAAACTTATGAAATTAAATAGACTCTTCTCATCTCTATTATTATCGCTAAGCATTATATCATTTCCTTCATGTATAGGAGATAAGGGAAATGTTTTACAATCGTATGATGTTGGTACAATTATAGACAACAAAGGAGAACCAATAATTAAAACTGACAATATTCATATAAGTTTAACAGGTGCAGGTTTAGAAATTCCTCAAAAAGATATTATAGATAGATGTTTGTTTACATTTACTCTTGATTGGGATAATCAACCTGAAGGTGCTTATGAGAATGGTATATATACTGCCGATATTGCTATTCAAGAGAAGTGGGTTGCAAAACAAATTGAGAATATTGCAAATAAACCTTTTATAGGGAGTGATTCTATAAATAACATATCAAAACCATATCTTACAACAATTGGTGATACTACGATGATAACATTTCAATCATCTTTTCAACATGCCGAAGATAGTTCTATTCAGTTTGTTACCGAAAGTATTAATGAAGCAACAAATACTATAACTCTTGACTATATCTACTATACTGGTAATAATTCAACTGTAACTACAACAAAAAAAATGTGGCAATCTTATATACTTCCAAAGTTTGACTCAAATTACACATTAATTTTTAGATTTAAAAGTTTAAACAGACCTGAATTTGATACCGAGAGTTTTAAATCGCCTGATGGAGATAAAAATAAAAACTGCTACTTATACACTTTACAGTATAATGCAATAAAGAAATAGTTATAGCATTTACATAAATAGAGCGAGTATAGAATTAATCTAACTCGCTCTATTTATATTTAAGATTTTCATTACTCTGTAATTGCTGCTATATTCATTTTATTCCAACCTTCTGCATTTTGATATGCTGAAACTGCTTCTGCTGGAACATAAATTGTTGCTTTTGTTTTACCCAAATTACCCATAATCACGGGAGGTGTTGTTGCTTTAATAGTTATAGAAGTTAGAGATTTACAATTATTAAAAGCATTATCTCCTATTGATGATAATTTATCTCCAAAAACTATTGATTCAAGTGATGTGCAATTATAAAATGCTATCATACCAATTGATTCAACATTGTTTAAAGGTTCAACCTTTTTTAAATTTGAACAACTCATAAATGCTCCATCTCCTATTTCTATAATATTTTCAGGAAATGTAACCTCCACCAAATCCTTTGAGTGAGCAAAAGCGTTCTCCCATACCGATGTAATTGCATACGACCAACCATCTTTAACAACTTTTTCAGGAATATTAACTACCCCTGAGTAACTGTTATAATCGTAACTTCCAAATGCAACTGCTACCTCAAGAGGAAATTCATCTACTGTTACATTATAGTAAATTGTTGTTCCTGATTTATCATCTGAGAAATCATAATCTGTCTCCTGAGCTTGAGCGTTATATGCTGAACCACACAAAATTAAAGCAAATAAGTACTTTGAAATTTTAGTTAATCTCTTTTTCATAGGTGAATTATATTTAATGTTGCTAAATTACAAAAATATTTAACTCGTTTTATAAATATTATAATAAATGAGGTTAAAAAATAGATAATTATTTAAACTATTGGCTATATTAATTTTTTTGTATTAATTTTGTCTTCGATAATTTGACAATTGTGGGGTGCTTAAGTTTATTTGCATCAAATAAATTTTTGCTGAGATTATACCCGATGAACCTGTACGGATAATGCCGACGTAGGGATTTTTGATACTCTATTCCGTTGGCAATATACTATACTATTATAGTTATTGCCTATTTTTTTCTTAAAGGTCAATCGACTATATAACCATCAACCTCACTTAATTGTCATACAAACATTAAAAATGATTTTGTATGAGGCAATATGTAAAATGTTTAACCATTGCTGGTAGTGATAGCGGTGGTGGTGCTGGAATTCAAGCCGATTTAAAAACTATGTCGGCAATCGGCGTATATGGTATGAGTGCAATAACTGCTGTTACTGCTCAAAACACTATTAAAGTAAATGAGATATACCCTATTCCACCTGAAATTGTATCAAGTCAAATTAACTCGGTTATTGAAGATATTGGATGTGATACAGTTAAAATTGGAATGTTATATTCTGCTGATATTGTAAAAGCAGTTGCATCTGAATTAAAAAAGTTTTCTCCTAAAAATATAGTATTAGATCCCGTTTTAATATCAACAAGCAATTGCGAATTAAATAAAGAGAATTGTATTGAGGCAATTATTAACTATTTAATTCCAATATGTAGCCTAATTACTCCAAACTTTGATGAATGTTACAAACTCACAGGAATAAAACCGTCCAATTGGAAAAATGTGCATTTAGCCGCTAAAAAGTTTATAGGATATGGAGCCAAAGCAGTTTTGATAAAAGGAGGGCATAATATTAAAGGTAAATATTCGACTGACTATCTTTTAACGAATAAAGGGTTTGAATACTACTACAAGAGTGTTGCTATAAATACTACAAACTTACACGGAACAGGTTGTACTTTATCGTCTGCTATTACATCATATTTAGCACTTGGATATAATCTGCATGAGGCAATATTAAGAGCAAAAAGATATATTTCAAATGCTATAAAGCATGGAACAAATATTACAACTGGTCAAGGATGTGGACCTGTAAACCATTTTTATTCACCTAAAAAATTGATAATAAAATGATTAAAATAGTATTAAACAAAAAAGAGATTGAATTAAAAGATAACTCAACAATAACTATGCTTATTGAGAATATGAGCATTGTGACAACAGGTATAGCTATTGCGGTAAACAATAAAGTTATCCGCCGCAACGAATGGCAAAATTATATTTTAAAAGATAATGATAAAGTGATAGTTATTAAGGCTGTTTGTGGAGGGTAACTATTATTATGAGAGCAATTGTTATTACATCAGAAAAGATCTTTGCAGATGAATATATGTATATTAAAGTAATGCTTGACTATGGTATAGATAATATTCATATACGCAAACCTTTTGAAGATACGAATAATATTAGATTATTACTTGATTGTATTGATAAAGAATATCATAATAGGTTAACTCTAAATGGTAATTTTCAGTTACTTGAAATATATAAAAACATAAAGGCAATTCACGTTAATAGCAGAAATCATAACATTCCAAAATCATTTAATGGTAGAGTGAGTTACTCATGCCATTCATTAAAGGAGATTAAGGATAAAAAAGAGAAGTTTGACTATATGTTTTTAAGTCCTGTTTATGATAGTATTTCTAAAACAGGTTATAGAGCAAATTTTAGTTATAATGAACTTAAAAGAGCAAATGAAGAAGGAATTATAGATAATAAAATATTTGCTCTTGGTGGAGTTACTCCTGAGAAAATACCTGAGTTAAAAGAGTTAGGATTTGGCGGTGTAGTATTTATGGGATATATCTGGAATTCAAAAAATATAAACGAAGTAATAGATAAGGTTAAACTTATAAAATCATATATGTAATGTTGCAATTTATTACTAATAAGACAGATAGGTATAATCATTTAGAAGGAGCAAAACTTGCTCTTGAAGGTGGTTGTAAATGGATTCAACTGAGAATGAAGAAATCATCAAAAGAGGAGATTATTTCTGTTGCAAAAGAGTTGAAGAAGGAGTGTGAAAAATATGATGCTATATTGATAATTGATGACTATCCTGATATAGCAGTAGATGTTAAAGCTGATGGTGTTCATTTGGGGAAGAATGATATGAATCCTATTGAGGCTCGTAACCTTATGGGCGAAGAGTATATTATTGGTGGAACAGCCAATTGTTTTGAAGATATTAAAAGACTTGTAGATGCAAATGTAGATTATATAGGACTTGGCCCGTATCGTTTTACAAAGACTAAAGAAAAATTATCACCCATTTTGGGAATTAATGGCTATAAAGATATTATTAATAAATGTAGAGAAAACTCCATTAATACTCCAATTGTAGCAATTGGAGGGATAGAGATTGATGATATTCCGGCCCTTATAAAATCGGGTGTGAACGGAGTAGCCATATCGGGATATATTTTAAAAGATGATAACCCTACATTAAAAACTAAGGAAATAATTAATACATTATATGAAAACAGAGAATAACGACAAATTAATAATTGGCGGAATAGAGTTTAACTCTCGCCTTTTTTTGGGAACAGGAAAATTTGCTTCAAATGAGATTATGAGGCAATCAATAATTAGTTCAGGTACTGAGATGGTTACTGTTGCAATGAAACGTATTGATATGGATAATGAAGAGGATGAAATGCTTCACCATATTATTGAAAACAAAGTGCAACTATTACCAAACACATCGGGAGCAAGAGATGCTGAAGAGGCTATATTTGCAGCAGAATTAGCAAGAGAAGCATTTGAAACCGATTTTCTTAAATTGGAGATTCATCCTGATCCGCGTCACCTGTTGCCCGACCCCATAGAGACTCTTAAAGCAACAGAAGAGTTGGCTAAACGAGGATTTAAAATTTTGCCATATATACAAGCAGACCCCGTATTATGTAAGCGTTTAGAAGATGTTGGAACATCGGCTGTGATGCCTTTGGCTGCCCCTATTGGAACAAATAAAGGGATAATAACACGAGATTTGATTGAGATAATTATTGAGCAAAGCAGAGTTCCTGTTATTATTGATGCTGGTATAGGAGCTCCTTCTCATGCAGCAGAGGCAATGGAGATGGGAGCAGATGCAGTGTTAGTTAATACTGCCATTGCTATTGCTGGTAATCCCATAGAGATGGCATACGCCTTTAAACTTGCTGTTGAAAGTGGCAGAATTGCATATCGTTCAGGTTTGGGTGCAAAATCAAAATTATCTATTGCAAGTAGTCCATTAACATCATTTTTAGAAGAGATATGATAGAATCAAAAGAGAATGGTTGTGCAACAACCGAAAAGATATATATCAAAGGTAAACTTTATGATATTAGTGTTGGTATGAGAAAAATAAATCTTACCGATACTGTTACTATCAATAGTAAGGGAGAAAAGATTTACGAAAAGAATGCACCTGTTATTGTTTATGATACTGGAGGAGTTCATACTGATGAGAATATAAGTGTTAATATCAATGAGGGTATTCCCCGATTAAGAGAGAGGTGGATTAAACGCAGAGGAGATATTGTTGAATTAAATCAACTCTCATCGGAATATGGAAGAAAACGAGATAAGGATAGTTCAACAGAAAGCATACGCTTTAAGAAAAGATATTTACCTTTAAAAGCAGTTGAAGGCAAAGAGATATCACAAATGTACTATGCACGAAAAGGGATAATAACTGAGGAGATGGAGTATGTTGCTATTAGAGAAAATATGCAAAACGAGGAGTTAGGTATTAAAAGTCATATAACCCCAGAATTTGTTAGAGATGAGATTGCTGCTGGACGTGCAATTATTCCTGCAAATATAAATCATCCTGAGAGTGAGCCAATGATAATTGGTAGTGCATTTTTAGTTAAGATAAACACAAACATTGGCAACTCGGCTTTGTCATCAAGTATTGAGGAAGAGGTAGAGAAAGCAATATGGAGTTGCAAATGGGGAGGTGATACTCTTATGGATTTATCAACAGGGAAGAACATACACGAAACTCGCGAATGGATAATTCGCAACTCCCCCACTCCTATTGGTACAGTTCCTATTTATCAGGCTCTTGAAAAGGTAAATGGCAATGTTAAAGATTTGACTTGGGAGATATATCGCGACACATTAATTGAACAATGCGAACAGGGCGTGGATTATTTTACTATTCATGCAGGAGTTACAAAATCTCACATAGAGTTATCGAAAGAGAGATTGACCGGTGTTGTATCGCGAGGTGGTTCAATAATGATGCAGTGGTGTGCTATTCATAATTGTGAGAGTTTTTTATATACTCACTTTGATGATATATGCGATATTGTAAGGCAATATGATGTTGCTCTTTCGCTTGGTGATGGTATGCGTCCTGGCTCAATTTATGATGCAAATGACAAAGCACAATTTTCGGAACTAGAAGTCTTAGGAGAACTGACTCAACGTGCATGGGATAAGAATGTGCAAGTAATTATAGAAGGACCAGGGCATGTTCCAATGAACAAAATTAAAGAGAATATGGATAAACAGATAGAGTGTTGCAAAGGTGCTCCATTCTATACATTAGGACCGCTAACAACTGATATAGCACCAGGATATGATCACATAACGTCTGCCATTGGTGCTGCTATGATTGCCTGGTATGGAACTGCTATGATTTGCTATGTAACTCCCAAAGAACATTTGGGATTGCCCAATAAGGAAGATGTACGAAATGGTATTATTGCATATAAGATTGCTGCTCATGCAGCAGACATTGCTAAAGGGCATCCTGGTGCAGACGTAAGAGATAATGCATTGAGTAAGGCACGATTTGAATTCCGTTGGTTAGATCAATTTAATTTATCGTTGGACAGAGAGAGAGCATTAGAATACTATAAAGAGAGCAACAGAGGTACAAGCGACTTCTGCACTATGTGTGGACCTAACTTTTGTGCAATGCGATTAACCAAAGAGATACATAAGGGTGATGTTAGTTGTTGGTTGTTGGTTTTTTGATTTTAGTTTTTTATTATGTTTGGCGAAGAGATTAAGAATTATAGTTGGAGCAATATTGAAAAGTGCATTTATTCAAAAACAGAGAGTGATATTGAAAGGGCATTAATTAAGTCAAATTTAAATATAGATGACTTTATGGCATTAGTATCTCCTGCCGCTGAAAAGTATATTGAACAAATGGCTCAATTAAGCCGAAGATATACACAAGAACGCTTTGGTAAAACAATACAGATGTATATACCTCTCTATTTGACAAACTCATGTACAAATCACTGTGTTTATTGTGGTTTTCAACATAACAACCCTATTGAGAGAGTTGTTTTAAACGAACAAGAGATTGAAGAGGAGTGCAAGGCAATTAAACAATTAGGACCTTTTGAAAATATACTTTTAGTTACAGGCGAAAATCCACGTGTTGCAGGTGTTGACTATTTAGAGAGAGCGATTAAGATTGCAAACAGATATTTCTCAAATGTTTCTATTGAAGTTATGCCTCTTAAATCAGAAGATTATTCTCGTTTAAAAGAGTGTGGGTTAAATGGTGTTGTATGCTTTCAGGAGACATATAACATGGATAGATATAAGTGTTACCATCCAAAAGGTATGAAGTCTATTTTTGATTGGCGTCTAAATGGTTTTGACCGAATGGGAGAAGCAAAACTTCATAAAATAGGATTGGGGGTACTTATTGGTTTAGAAGATTGGAGGGTTGATGTAACTATGATGGCTCTGCATCTGCAATATCTTGAAAAAAGATACTGGCAAACTAAATTCAGTATAAACTTTCCAAGAATCAGACCGTCAAAAGGAGGTTTTCAACCTAATGTTATAATGAGTAATAAGCAACTTGCCCAACTGATTTTTGCTTACAGGATTTTTGATAGGGATTTGGATATATCAATTTCAACTCGCGAAGAGGTTAAATTCAGGGATAATATTCTCTCACTTGGAGCAACATCATTTAGTGCCGGCTCTAAAACAGAACCTGGTGGATATAAAACTCATATTAAAGCCTTGGAGCAATTCGAAGTTAGCGACCAACGTTTGCCTGTTGATGTTGCTAATAGCATAAGAGAAAATGGGTATGAAGTTGTATGGAAAGATTGGGATAGAGTGTTTATAAATAGGATATGAAACGATTTGAGAAGCAAACATCTTTGAAGGAGATAGGTATTGAAGGGCAAAAAAAGCTACACAATGCTAATGTATTGATTGTGGGTATTGGGGGGTTAGGCTCCCCAATATCACTATATTTGGCGGCTGCAGGAGTTGGTAAAATAGGGATTGTTGATGCAGATATTGTTTCAGAAAGCAATCTGCAACGACAGATTCTCTACAATGATTCTCACATTGGAAAGAAAAAAGTTTGCGTAGCAAAAGAGCAATTAGAGTACGTATATCCTAACATAAAAATTGAGATATACAATACTTTGTTTACAAAAGAGAATGCTTTTGAAATTGCAAAAGGTTACGATATTATTATTGATGGATGTGATAATAATGAAACACGATACCTGATGGATAGTGTTTCAAAGGAGTTAAAAATACCATACGTATATGGAGCAATATCTGAATTTAAAGGACAGGTATCTGTTTTTAACTATAAAGATGGTATCTCTTATTCTGATATTTTCCCTCAATCTGATAATATAAATAGCAATACAGACATTGGAGTTATTGGTGCGTTACCAGGTATTGTGGGGAGTATTCAAGCAATGGAAGCAATTAAAATTATTACCTCCACAGGTGAAGTATTACAAAATAAACTGCTCACTATTGATGCTCTCACAATGGATTTTACTATCTTTGAGGTAAACCTCTAAGATTTTTTGCAATCGCATTGAAAAATATTCAAGCAAGGTTGATATTTCTCGCTCGTTTGTTACTATCTTTATAGTAAACCATGAAGATACTTTCGTTCGTTGTGAATACATCAAAGTAAACATTGTGTATTCGCTCACTTATGCGTATATTTGATGAAGTTTGATTAAGATTCTTTGAGTATCAAACCATTAAGAAGAACTTGCATGAGAATGGGCAATGAATAAGAAATTGCTAACTTGTTTTATTACACTATATTCCTCATGCTTTTCAAATAACTCTTTTC